>CAYJDN010000082.1:267-7815 GCA_964368925.1 uncultured Desulfovibrionaceae bacterium
GGTTTGAAAATGTAAACATAGATTATAAAAACATTTCTATTAAATCGGGCATTTTAAGTAATTTGATAAATCCCTTACTCACAATTTTATCAGGTGCTGCTTATGTATCTATTATTTTTGTTGGTGCATATCTTAGTATAAATGGTAAGATGACAATTGGTACTATTCAAACATTTCTTTTATATATCAGACAATTAACTCAACCCTTAAATAGTATAACTAATCTATATTCTCAAATTCAAACTGCTTTTGCTAGTGCTGAGCGAATTTTTGAAATTCTTGACGCAAGTAAAGAAATAGACAATGGAACAGAAAATAGACAAACTTTGTCGGGTGCATTTACCATTGAAAATGTAAATTTTGGCTACGACGAGAATACACCTATTCTTGAAAATTTTAGCTTAAGGATTGAACCATCGCAAAAGATTGGAATAGTGGGTGAAACAGGTTCAGGAAAAACAAGTATCATAAATATGCTTATGAGATTTTATCCTTATTCTTCTGGTAGTATAAAAATAGATGATGTCGACATAAAAGATTATAGTTTAGAATGTCTTAGAAGTAATATTTCCCTTGTTCCACAAGATACTTTTTTCTATACTGATACTATACGAAATAATCTTCTCTATTCAAGCGAAAATAAATATGCTAACGAAAGTAAATATTCGAATGATAGCAAATATGTAAGCAATAATAAAGAGAATGAGAAGAAAAATGAAAATGACAATGAACACGAGAATGAAAGATTGAATTATGCGGCAAAGTCAGCCAATGCCTATAATTTTATAATGCAACTACCCGAACAATACGAAACCCCTTTAACTACTGAAGCAAGTAATATTAGTGTAGGACAAAGGCAATTACTCGCCCTTACACGAGCTTTTATTAAAAATGCTCCAATCCTTATTCTTGATGAAGCAACAGCAAATATTGATACGCTCACAGAAATGCAAATTCAAAATGCAATCCTCTCACTCATGGAAAATAGAACCTGCATAGTCATAGCTCATAGACTCTCTACTATTGTAAATATGGATAAAATTATTGTACTTTCTAAAGGCAAAATTATTGAGGTTGGCAACCATGAAGAGTTGATGCAGAAAAAAGGACATTACTATTCTCTTTATATGTATCAAGTAGAACAGCATTAGATAGATTGTGTTTCTATACACAAAATAATGAAGATTTAACAAAATAATGACCGCCTTTTATGAGGCGGTCATTGTTATATGTTATAGAGTATACTTTCTAAAAGTTTACATTATTAGATTTTTATTCTTCTAAAATTCGAATCTAAATGTAGCTTGTAGTCCGTGGTTTACTTCATTTGATGATGCTTGTAAATCGTAGTCTAAGCCGAAAGTCATATTCTTGCTTGGGCTCATGAGGTCAACACCAATTCCACCAACAAAGGCGACGGAGTCAATATTTTCCATTTTTACATTCACAGTTGATGCAACACCTGCCATAGAGGCTTTTGTTTGCGCATCTAAATCGCCAAAAGTAAACTTCATTCCTAAGTCAGCAGAAGGAGTGAGTCCCCAACCGTTGTTCATCATGATATCTTTTTCAACATTCACACCAAGTGGGAGTGAAACAATACTTTGTGAGCTTTCAGCCACATTGAATAGGGTTGAAGCGCCATTATTTATACTATGACTATCGGTGCTTATGCTTTGATAACGAATTCCAAGATAAGGAATGAAATCTGCAAAGCTTGTCGCAATCAGATATTCAGCATTTAGTCCAAAGGACCATACGCCTGTGCTTGGATCGCTTGAAGAGCCTAATAAACCACTTCCAAGAGGCATACCTTGACTAATATCGTTACTAATTCCGCTATAGCCAAAATCAGCATTGAGCGCTAAATTGTCGAATCTCAAGCCACCATAGAGTGAGAAGCCCCAGAAACTATAGCTATTGTCAGCTTTTAGTAAGTCACCGCTTGAGCTAGTAGAACCGCCACCAGCGTTGAATGCCGCACCGAAACGATACATATTATTCATAGTATAGTCAGCGCCAAATGCTACACCACCGAGGGTTGAGCTATATCCGCTCTTGAAGCTATCTGACTTCATACCGCTTACAGAGCTATGACTAAAGAGAGGCATGAGCCACACACCAAAGCCATTATCTCTATTAGTGATATCGCCGCCAGTGCTTACGCTTACTTCATTATCGTTGAGAGCTACAGAAGCCACACTCTTTTCGTTGATGCCTAAAGTGCTTATACTATTACGTTTTTCCACGCTAGAAGCAACAACACTGCTCACATCTGCGCCTATAGCATTCGTACCGACAACAGCCGCCGCTTGCACACTACCTTGAATGGTTGAAGCTGCAATTCTAGCATCAGTAGTTGTATTATTTACATAATCAACGAGGGTTTTGTTTACGCCAACGAGGTTTGCATTTCCTGCTTCTGTGAGGAAGTTATTTACACTTTGGTTCACATAAGGCAAGTTAACTTGCATAGCAACGAGCTTTGCTGTGTATGTGCCTGTTGTTGCGTCCCAAGCTGAACTACCTACACCGACAGCACGAGAATCTGTCATTAATGTTTCAGATTTTCCTAAGCTTAGAGTTTCGCCTACGCCCCAACCGTCAACGGTGGAAGCATTGCTAAATCCGTCAGCTATGGTGATTGTTGTGCCACCTATTGGATTAGAGATTAGAAGTGTGGATTTGTCATCTACTGTGAGTTTACCAGCAGTAGCTTTAATCGCCGCACTATTGTTCAAATTAGCCGCATTTACAACTAACAATGAATTTGCGTTGAATGTTGCAGTATTATACACTGGAGCAGATGCAGTAGTTAAGCTACCGTCTACATGAATTGCGCCTTGTGTTGTATCAATGCTTTGTGGAGTATTGACAAAGAGAGCGGCACTAATCGTATTTTGTCCCCAAGTGAGGCCTGAATTTGCAAAGGATTGCTTTGCCCAATTCGTATTAGCGTCGCCAACGACAACATAAGAGTTTTGTCCTGCAACAAGCGAACCATTAATAGCATTGTTTGTAAAGGATTGATATACACCAGTAGTAGCACCGTCAATACCTACACCATCTATCCAAGCAGGATCGTGGAAGAGAGTTCCGCCATTTGCGTTGACTACTTTTGCAGTCAAACTACCCGCGCTATTAGGGCTACCAACATCAACACTACCGCCATTGAGCACCAATTCTTCTACCACTGTTGCACCAACAACATTCATAGTACCGCCAGTGTTTGACACTTTCGTCACAGAGCCAGTACCAGTAGTAAGCGTTGAACCAGCAGCTAGGCTAATTTCGCCATCATAGAGCTTACCTTCATTTTCAGCAGAAGTATTACCAGTAAGAGTAAGGCCACCGCCAGCAATAGTAAGAGTTTGCCCATTTGCATTACTAATAGCACCAACAGCAATATTGCTTCCAGCTGGGATAGTAATTGGATTTGCACCCATTTTAATTGTTTGTCCACCTAATGTATTGTCATTATAGGCTAAAACATGCTCAAGCGTAGCATTGCCCATATCTAGTTGAATACCTTCAAAAGTCATGCTTGCCTTTGTGCCAAATGCCTTTTGTCCTGCTGTACGTAAGTCGCCATAAGTAGAAGCATAGTCTAAAGTTCCAGTAACACCTTCTATTATAACGCTACCTAAAAGATTGTCTACATTAGTATTTTCATTTACAGTTGCGCCAGTAGCAATATTTGTTATACCGTCAGCTTCTTTACCAATTGCAGTATTATTTACTATAAGCTTTGAGCCAATGCTAGAAGTAAGAATTGAACCAGCACCAGCTGTTTTTAATGAGCTATTGCTTACATCAAGCGTACCTGCATTCACTACAAGCGAACCAGAATTTACATTTATATCACCAGTAGTAACAAGTTTATCTGAACCATCAACTACTAAGTATCCACCGTCTACATTGGTTACACCATTCAAATTCGCAGATGAACTTACAAGAGTTGTACCGCCACTTAAAACGGTTAAATTACCATTGAAGTTTGAAGTGTAATCAGCATCAGCAGCGCCTAAATATAAAACTCCACTATTAGTTATAGAGCCTTGATCAAGTAAGATATTCCCTACATTATTACCGCTCAAGTTTAGAATAGTATCTGCGCCAATAGTTGAATCTGTTAAATTAGGGCTATGATCGCTATTTTTTTCAACACCTGCCGCATTGATTATTCTGCTTGTACCAGGTTGTATACTATTAGTAAGATTACCAGCCATGATATTTTGGCTTGAGCTTTGGAAAACGTCATTTTCGTCTACCCAAGTGAGGGAATATAGCCCTGTTGTGTCGACATCGGCATAAGTGATAGTTCCA
Organism: uncultured Desulfovibrionaceae bacterium; assembly: GCA_964368925.1. GTDB lineage: Bacteria > Desulfobacterota > Desulfovibrionia > Desulfovibrionales > Desulfovibrionaceae > CAYJAZ01. Next base: position 4,594 of record CAYJDN010000082.1, read on the forward strand.
CTACTAGAACTTACTAGCCCAGCATTTATGACTTCTTCTTTCAATTGCGCTTTAGCAGATCTACTCATACCATTTTCATAAACTGCGCCAACATCGGCAAGTCCTGTGAGGATAAGTTCGCCATTATTATTTATAATTATGGCTTTTCCTATATTTGCAGTAACTGATCCATCTGCATTGAAAGTACCAAAATCGGAAGCTTTTGCTTTAAGTGTACCATTAGAATATACAGAGAAATCACCAGCGTCACTAGCAACAGTCAAAGTTCCATTAGAAACATCAAGTGAACCATTTATTACTCCAAGGTTACCATTAGTATTCAAAATCACATTGCCTGTACTTACACTTGCATTGTCATTAATTTCAAGCAAACCGCCGTTTATAGTGGTAGCACCAGTGATATTGACATCTGATATTATATTTGTATGTCCGCTAGTTTCAATGGTTAAATCGCCATTGAAGTTTGAAGTGTAGGCAACACTAGCAACGCCTAAAAATAAACTTCCACTATTAGTTATAGAACCTTCATCAAGTAAGATGTTTCCTGTATTATTACCGCTCAACTCTAGAATATTACCTGCGGCAATAGTGGAAGCAGTTAAGTCAGGGTTATCGTAGTCATTTTTTACTACACCTGCTGCAATGACTCTTCTGCCTGTACCAGGTTGTATACTAATAAGATTACCAGCCATAATATTTTGGCTTTCGCTTTGGAAAGCGTTATCTTCGTCTACACGAGTGAGAGAGTATAGCCCTGTTAAGTTTACACCTGCCAAATCTATACTACCACTACCAGTTACAAAGCCAGAGGTTTCAATGTTATTGATAAAATCTATGCTATCAATTCTGTGCAATCCATGTTCAAAAATTGCGCCAGTATCGGCAAGACCTGTGAGGATAAGTTCGCCATTATTTGTAAGAACTTTTCCTACATTTGCACCTGTAGTATCAACTGTGCCATTTGCATTGAAAGTACCAAAGTCAGAAGCTTTTGCTTTTAGTATACCATCTGCCATTGTTTCAAACTTTGTAGCGGTACTAGCAACAGTTAAAGTTGCATTAGATACGTCAAACAAGGTTTTTGCGCCTACTTCCAAAGTAGAAGTACCATTTATGCTTATATTACCGTTTGCAGTTCTCGATACAGGTTCAGTTTGCAGGCCACTAGAGTCTACAACAAGAGAAGCATTATTTACAGTAATATTACCAGTAACATCATCTTGCAAATATGTGGTACCACCATCAACTGTAAGGCCAGCTGTGAAATTTGATTCACCATTAAGGGTAATATCTCCAGTGCTTGTTACAACACCGTTAAAAATCGCATCGCTATTAAGGCTAAGATTGCCTTCATTTGTTACAACGCCAAATTCTGCAATAGGGGGGGCAACGCCTTCAACTGAACTAGGATAAACGCCAACAGTAGCACCAGCTACAATTGTTGTATCACCTCTTATAACAGGATTGCGTAACTCGCTACTTCCATGTATATTAAGAGTGGCGTTATCAATAGAACCATGAGAAATTGTACCATTAGAATGCGTATAAGAATTAAAATTCAAGGCAGCATTTTCAAGGGTAATAATGTTTGCGCCTTGAAGTCCATTAGCCAAAAATAGTGCAGTACCTTGAGAGCCATCACCTGTAATGTTTACATCATAGGTAAAGCTACCTTCTGCAGTTACACTATCATTAAGGATATAATGTCCACTATTATTCAAATTGAAGTTTAAGATCTTACCATCAGCGGCAAAATGAATAGCATTATACGCTAAAGTATCGGCAGCGCCTATAGTGTTATTGCTTATTGTATGTCTTTCAGAATCAGCTTCAAAAGTAATATTTTTATTTGTATAAATAGCACCACCATTTGTTCCAGCATGGTTATTAGTAAAACTACCTGAAAGTATGCCTAATGTACCATGTGTATTGTAAATAGCACCACCGTAGTCAAAGGCACTATTGCCAGTAAAATCGCCTGCAATTCGGCCCATTTCAGCTGCGGCTATTGCAATAGCGCCACCGCTTCCTGCTGTACTTTTATTTCCAGAAAAATCGCCAACAATATCGGCTATAACAGAGCCTGCATAAACGTTAGCAATAGCGCCACCCATGTGCACAGATTGGTTGTTTATGAAAGAAGCATTAATACTGTCTATTTGTCCTTTAAAATTCATAATGGCACCAGCGTAATAATCAGAACTATTGCCTTCAAAGAGCCCTTCAATACCGCCTATTATAGATCCTGATTGGAAGTTTGCAATAGCGCCACCGCCCGATTCCGTGCTATTATTAGTAAACTCACCTTTGATGTTGCCAATTGTAGCGTTAGAGTTATAAATAGCTCCACCCAAATTTGCAGGCGTTAGGACACCATCATTATTATTTGCAATATTTCCAGAAAAATCGCCAGTGATATTGCCTATAGTAGCATAGTAGTAGTTATGAATAGCACCACCAGCGCCACCTGCTGTATTATCAGTAAAATTACCATTGATATCGCCTAAAACAGCATTTTCGTAGTTATAAATAGCACCACCAGCGGTGACTGCGCTATTATTGCTAAAATTACCATTAATGCCACCAACAACACCTATTTCAGCACTATAAGAATTATAAATAGCGCCACCTGCGAAAGCTGTAGCCTTATTATTACTAAAATCACCTGTGACAGCACCTATGGTACTAGAATATTCATTATGAATAGCACCGCCGCCGCTTGCACTATTATTATTGAAATTACCTTTAATATCGCCTATGTGGGAAGCTAAAGCGGGAGTGCCATCACCTGCATTATAAATAGCACCACCTACAGCTTCAGCAGAACTATTATTAATAAAATGTCCTGTAAGATCGCCTATAGTTGATCCAGAGTAGTTATAAATAGCACCACCAGTATACTTAGCAGTATTTCCAACAAAGCTACCTGTAATATTGCCTAGTTCACTAGAATAGGAATTATAAATAGCACCAGCGCCTTTAGTAGCAGTATTTCCAACAAAACTACCTGTAATATTGCCTAGTTCACTAGAATATTCATTATAGATAGCACCGCCTACGTCAGCCCTATTATTAATAAAATCACCTGTAATATCGCCTATGTGGGAAGCTTTGGTGGCATCACTGCTATCACCTACATTATAGATAGCGCCACCAATGCCATCAGTAACACTATTTTCAATAAAATGCCCTGTGATATTACCTATAGTAGAAGCATATTTG
>CAYJDN010000083.1:0-882 GCA_964368925.1 uncultured Desulfovibrionaceae bacterium
TTGCTTGACTTTTTTTAAATAGAAGCCACAATGCGTATACTTATTTTTTACGAGGTGTATACATGGCTTTAAGTATTGGAATTGTTGGTTTGCCGAATGTGGGAAAATCTACTTTATTTAATGCGCTCACGAAGGCTCAGAATGCTCAAGCGGCGAACTATCCTTTTTGTACTATAGAACCAAATAAGGCTACTGTGCCTGTTCCTGACGAACGTTTACCTATATTAGTTGACTTAGTAAAATCGCAAAAAATGATTAATGCTACTGTTGATTTTATTGATATTGCTGGCCTTGTTCGTGGAGCTAGCAAGGGTGAAGGTTTAGGCAATCAATTCTTAGCGAATATACGTGAAACTTCTGCTATTTTGGAAGTAGTACGTTGTTTTGAAGATGAAAATATAGTGCATGTTGATGGGAAAGTATCTCCATTGCGTGATGTTGAAACTATTGAAACTGAGCTTATTCTTGCTGACATTCAAACTGTCACAAAAAGACAAGAAAAATTAGCACGTATGCGCACTGATAAAGAAGCGCAAAAATCTGCTGAAATATGCAATACTCTTATAGATTTTCTTGATAAAGGCAATTTAGCTTCACAATTTCCTTTGCCTGATAATGATCATTTTATGAATGAATGGTATGATATGTCATTGCTTACTACAAAGCCTTTTATTTATTGTGCAAATGTTGATGAAGATTCACTTGGATCTGACAATGAACATTATAAAGCATTAGAACAACTTGCAAAAGAACGTAATGCACAAATAGTAAAGATATGCGCAAGTATGGAAGAAGAGTTGCAGAGTCTTGATGAAGCTGATCAAGTAGAAATACTTTCTTCTTATGGCGTTCAAGAAAGTGGTTTAGTGCGTGTTATCCATA
>CAYJDN010000083.1:892-7811 GCA_964368925.1 uncultured Desulfovibrionaceae bacterium
AAAACGCTTGGTTTAGCTTCTTATTTCACTGCTGGCCCTAAAGAAGTACATGCATGGACATTTAAAATCGGGCAAAAAGCACCACAATGCGCTTCCATTATTCATACTGACTTTGAAAAAGGCTTTATACGTGCTGAAGTTATTGCTTATGAAGATTATAAGAAACATGGATCAGAAGCGGCTTGTAGAGCAAGCGGTACTTTAAGAACTGAAGGTAAGGAATATATCGTCCAAGATGGCGATGTAATGCACTTCCTCTTTAATGTTTAATAATTATAACAGGTTTTTATGCGCATATATAAGAGAAATGAAAGTTATTATAAGCTAAGATTATTCTTACTTGCATTGCTTTTCTTTTCTCTTTGTGCATGCGCTGGACGTGATGAAAATTTCATTCAAAGCGTTACAAATGACACGCCAGAAAGTGTTGTGCATGATGACTATGTTGTTGACATGTCAGGTTTTGATGTTCCTGATATTCCTACAAGTTTAGAAGAAAAAACTGCAAATCAAAGTGAACTTGTTTCTTATCCTTATACTATTCAATTCTTCCTTGAGGGCAATGATGAGCTTTTAGAGGAATTAGAAGAACAAAGTCTAGTTGTTTCCTTACGTGACGACATTCCTACTAGTCTTTACGCTTTAGAGAGCCGTATTGAGGGCGATGTTGAGCGATTAAAACTTTATTTAAATAACAAGGGTTATTATGCATCAACTGTAAATATGAAAACTAATTTTGATGTTTTACCTATTGAAATTTCAGCAATAATTAAAACGCATAATCCTTTTCTTATCACAAAAGCAGATATTGTATACCCTCTAGAATTTCAAGATCCTCTTACTTCTTCCTTTATTCATTTAACTGAGCACGTTCCAACTTCTTTATTTGATATTGGTCTAAAACCTTATTCTATTGCAGAAACAAATCTTATCTTAGACAAAACTCTTGATATTGCTACTTGGTTTAAAAATCGTGGTTTCCCCTTTGCCGCACCTGTTGATGCAAATTATTCAGTTTTTGAAAAGAGTGCTGCATTTGAGGCAAAAATAGACTTCAACCCTGGTGAATTTGTGAGGCTTGGGAATGTGAAAGCCCAAGGAAGTGAGGCAATAACTGAAGAATTTCTTAATCGAATTATTACTTGGGAAATTGGAGAACCTTGGAGTGATGTCAAAATTCAACAATACGAACACGAATTACTTTCTTTAGGTGTTTTTTCTTTTGTTGATGCGCAAGCGCTTGATACAAGTAATAATGAAATAGACGAAATAACGCTCTTACTTGCAGATGGGCCAAGCCGTACTTGGGGTGGTGGTGTGAATTATGACATCACTAGACAATTTGGGCTACAGCTCTTTTGGGAACACAGAAACTTATTAGGCGAAGCAGAAAAATTTAGAGCTTCTACAAATTTATGGTTAGACACTCAAGAGTTAAAACTTGATTTTTATCAACCTGATATTACATCTAAAAATCATAACTTAGACGCAAATATACTTATTAAACATGAACAAACTGATGCCTATAATGTTAATTCAATAACTTTAGATACAAATTATGAAATAGAACATTATTTTATTAATGATTCAAAATTTACACATACTTATTCAATCAAAGGCGAATTTGGTAGAGAAAAAGCAAGTATTTTTTCACATGATGTAGATTATACTTACATAGGTACGCCGCTTACTCTAAAATATGAAAAAGATATAAATGTATTTAGACCAACAAATGGCTATAGCTTACAAGTTGAATTAGCGCCTTATTATGGGACTTATCAAAAAGATTTTATTACTTTTTGGGGCGAAGCTAAGGCAGTGAAATATATTCAAATAATAGACAATGCAAGATTTATTTTAGCGTTAAAAGCAAGTGTGGGTCATATTTCTCATGCTTCGAATTATGAAATTCCTGCATCTTTAAGATTTTATTTAGGCGGCGGTAATTCAATTCGTGGTTATGCCTATCAATCTATTGGTCCAAAAGATCGTAATAATGATCCTATTGGAGGTAGTTCTTATATTGAGGGCACAGGTGAATTGAGAATTGGTATTACTGACAGTATTACTCTTGCGCCATTTTTTGATATGGGAAATCTTGTTGAAGATTTACAGTTTATTGATGTGGAATTTAAATATTCTACAGGCTTAGGAGTTGCAGTTACAACGCCTATTGGGCCAATACGCTTTGATGCGGCTATTCCTCTTTTTGATGTAGAAAAAGATTTAAGCGATTTTCAAATTTACGTAAGCATTGGACAAAGCTTCTAAAAGTGATTATACTCTTTTTATGAAAGGAGAGTAGGTCATAGAATCTGATGTTTAGAAAATTATTTAACATACAAGCAAGTTTGCTCAGGAAGATTTTCTTTTTCTTGCCTAGACAGCTAAAATGCTTTTTTGCAAATGTTTTAGCTGGTCTATTGCTTTTTGTTGAATTATTTGTAACATTTATATCTATAGTGCTTGTATGCCTTTATTTTTATCTTGGCACACCACATGCCACAGCCACCCTCACTAACCTTATTCAAACTGGACTTACAAAAGTTTCTGACAATTCTGCTTATGATTTATCTTTAGGTAAGCTTTCTTTAGAAGAGGGCATCTTAGTCGAAGATTTTGTCATATCTGATCCACATGGTGTCTTTTTAGATATTGGAAAAGTTTTTATAGATTTAAAATTACCTAATCTTGTTTTTGCCTTTTCAAAGCTAACAATTGACACAATTTTGATTGAAGATGCAAAATATTTAAATATCCCTAATACTGGCCCAACGATACGTACACCAATAGGCGTTGATGGTTTGCTCATTCCTCATGGCGTTTTACCATTCCCACTTGGCGAAATTGAAATAAAAAATATAGCTTTACGCAATGCCTTTGTTGGTGCAGAAGGTATGAACTTAGAAGATTTTGGTATTAATCTTTATGCCGATGCCGATGTGCATGCAGTTCTCACACGTGATTTAGCCACTTTTGACATTCATTTACGAGAAGAGGGTACAGAAGTTGTTGGTACAGCTGAATACAGGACACATGAACTTAAAGTCGATGTGAAAGTTATTGATAGTAAATGGGCGCAAGAATTTCCCAAAGTAGAAAGAATAGAGATGGACGTTCAAGGCACTATGAATGTGAGTGAATTTCCACCAAGCGCTCAAAGACCTCTACTTGTTGATCTAAAAGCAAAAGCTGATATATTTGGCATATTTTGGGCAAATGAAAAAGAAATGAACACTGAAATGGAGCTTCATTTTAGTTATGATAGAGTATTAACTGCCTTTGAAAATGCTAAGGTAACAGAAGATGATTTCATTGTTGAAGTACCTTATTTTGCTATTGATACTTGGAAAGGCGAATTTGTTGAATCTATAGCACATGCGCAAGTCTTTTCAATAAATTCTATTGTGCCTGCAATGTATGGCACTATTGCTGGTGATGTGCACTTTTCTGGCCCTTTTAGAAAGATGCAGCTTGATTTTGACATGCACAGCCCTAAATTCTATTTCGGCGCTGAAGATTTTGAATTGTTTTCATTCTATGATGTCACAGCAAAGGCCAATACTGTTATTGATGTTATCGAATTAAATCAAGATATTAAATGGGCAGGTATAGGCACAGCCGATAGTCATGTTCATGCAAAAGAATTTTCTTTTATGGGCATGAAAATGGATTCTAGCCTCGACGCAAAAGGCGATGTTATTCTTGATAGATATTTGCTAAGCTTCAACGACAGCACTGTAAACATCAATGGTGCGTCTGCATATACGCCAAGGCTACAACTTGAGTATGACCACTACAAAACTGGCACTTTCCCAAAATTAGAGGGCGACATTGAAATTCATGCCACCAATTTCGACTTTATCGCAGATCATTTTCCCGTTCAAGGCATACTTGATAGTTACATCACGCTCAAAGGCAAAAAAGTGCAAACAATTGACATTATTACTCATGTGAAAGATTTACTCTTGCCGGGGCTTGCCGTTGAATCTATAAACATAGAAGCGCAACTCACTGATACTGATCTTATAATGAAGCCACAAATGCCTAATATGACAGGAAAAATGACTACTTCCTATCTTGATTTATATGATATTCCCCTAAATACAATTGATAATAAAATTTATAATGAAACCATAAGCACATTTAATTTCAAGGGCGATGCCTTAGATTTAAAAGTTTCAACTAATGGCGAATTAGAAAGCGAATTAGATTTTATTTATTTTCCTCTTCGTTCAGAAATACATCTAAACTCCTTTAATGCAAAATATGCTTTAATTGATAATACTTTCAAATTATTAAATAGTGTGCGTATAAATTTTGCTGAATATTTTCAAATCTCACCATTTGAAATACGTATAGGCGATAATCAAGAAGGGCACATTAACGGCGAAGCCTTGTTTAATGCAAGAGATTTCAAATTAAATGCCGCAGTTTCATTACCATTAAAATCACTACAACCATACATAAAACTCAAAAGCGGTTTATTAGATTTTGATTTAGATTTCTCGGGCGCCTACACAAATCCTAGCGGACAAGTAGCCTTATCTATTATGCAGTATGAACATTTAGACGAATTATACGATTTAACTTTAGATGGGCAGTATAAAAAAGAAGCTTTAGAATGGAATATGAGTTTAGGCCAAGAAAATGAACCGCTTATAGCTGAAGGAATCTTTCCACTCGCCTTTAAACCATACCCAAGCATAGACATGAAAAGTGAAATAAAAGCACACGCAGAATGGGCAGGAAATGTAGAATTTTTATGGAATTTACTTCCTATTCTCAATCGTGATTTGACTGGAAATGGAATGTTTAATCTCAATATACTAGGAACATACGAAGAGCCATTGATCACAGGTAAGGCCTACTTATCAAAAGGGCGTTTCGTAGATACCTTACTCGATTTTGTCGTTTCTGATATAGATGCAGAAGTGAATTTAAGAGATACAAATATAGATTTAAAACTGAGCGCAAGAGATGGATCAGCCGTAAATGAAAACAATAAACAAAAAGGTATTGTGCTCGTCAATGGTACTGCTAAACCCGAAAATGGTAGCTTTGTTTTAGACCTAAGATCAGCCATAAATTCTTTCTCTCCTCTACAAAGAGACGATTTGCGTGTTATGGGTTCTGGTAATATAAACATAGCTGGGCCAATCGAAAAGCCACTCATTAGCGGTAATATACACGTAAATGAGGCGGCCTTACTCCTTAGCCAAGACATCACAAATTCAACAAGTATACAAGGGCTCAATGTTACTTATGTGTCTGACGTTGTTGATGAAATTGTAGCAGAAGAAAGTGAAGTTTCAGTAAGTATGAACCCTGAATTCAATATTCAAGTAAGTATTCCCCCAGTAGTTCGAGTACGTGGGTCAGGATTAAACAGTATTTGGCAAGGCGATTTATTACTCATGGGTAGCCTAGAAGAATTGCTCTTAGTTGGAACACTCTCACACGCCGAAGGAACTTATGAACTCTTAGGAAAAGAATTTGATTTCACACGCTCCGCAGTTATCTTTTCAGGAAATATGACTCTCCCAATCTATAATGTAGTTGTAGAAAGATCGAATGAAGTAATCGACACAATAGCAACCATCTCAGGCGTTGGCTCTGACATAGATATCAATTTATCAAGTAATCCCGTCCTGCCCGTAAATGAAATTTTGGCTCGAACAATATTCGCTAAACCTTTAGCCGATTTAACCCAATTTGAAGCTTTGCAAGTTGCTGCAAACGCAAGTATGCTCATAGCACCAGAATTAGCTCAATTCAATATTTTAGAACTCACTCGTAAAACATTAGGCCTAAGCGTAAAGATAAATACAAGCGATAATTACAACGATACTGGCGATATTTTAGATGGCGTTTCCTTAGAAGTCGGCGGGTACTTAAATGATTCAATTTATTTAGGAGTTGAGCAAGGAGCACAAGATTCAGCTCTGCACCTCGAAATCAAGCTTTTCTCAAACGTCAATGCAAATGCTCGCATAGGTACAGATACCTCGCAAGCAGGTATATTATGGAAGAATGACTATTAGATAGTGTCGTCAAAATCGCCTTTTCGCTTTTTCGCCTCTCTCTACGTCAGATTTCAAATGCTTTTTCAGTCATTTATGTTTTTAATAAACTCCTTCAAAGCATTTTCATCTTCCTTGATAGAAGACGAAAAATCATATTATGACGACACTATCTAGGATTTTTGTTCTTTGTTGCTTTAATCATTTTTTTTGCGTCTTTGATGTAAGCATTTGCTTTAGTTTGTAGTTTTTTATTTTTTTTGTCTCCGACGGCCAAAGGACCACTTGGCCCTTTGGAAACCCCTATGAAAAATTTGCGATTTAGAAAAATCTACGTGCAAGCACTAGATTTTCTAAATCGCAAATTTTTGTAGGAGTGTGGAGTTTGTTTATTTGTATTGCTGTTCACGCTTTAAGGCTATTTAATTGATGTTGACTGTTTAGGTTATACTAATAATCTTACTAATTAATATACTGTGGGAGTTCAAAACTATTAAAAAATACGGACTCAGAAAGTGAAGCCCTGTAGCTCATGTCTTTAAAAAACCAAACACTCTCACAATACTATATTAAGGAAAAATATAGGTATACCATTTACAGTCAACATCAATTAAATCACATAAAGCGTGAAGTTTGTTTAATTAACTGAATTAGGTACTCTTAACAAAAATTTGCGCTTTATAGATAATGCGCTTGCGCAAATTATCTATAAATCGCAAATTTTTAATATGGGTTTCCAAAGGGGCTGCAGCTCCTTTGGCCGTCGGAGACAAAAAAAAAGAAAATTAACCTATATAAAATGCAATAATTTACTGTCCTATACAGGCCAACTATAATTAATTTCACTACCTATAAAAATCTCAACTAATCTAACTTAAACTAATCTCAACTAATCT
>CAYJDN010000084.1:0-809 GCA_964368925.1 uncultured Desulfovibrionaceae bacterium
AGAGATAAAGTGATTTTGTATGCAAACAGTAAAACTAAATGAAAAAGACTATCAAGCGCTTGAAAATACTATACAAGACCTTTCAAAAGGAAAAGTTTTAGTTATAGGCGATCTTATGCTAGACACATACTTTATAGGAGATTCTACTCGTATTTCTCCTGAAGCGCCTGTGCCTGTAGTCAAAATAGCAGAAACTCGCCAAAGCCTTGGCGGTGCGGGAAATGTCGCTCGTTCTATTGTAAGCTTAGGCGGTAAAGCGTGCATTTTTGGTTTGGTTGGAAAAGATGGTCAAGCCGATGAAATGAAAGAACTTTTTGATAACGAAGGCATAGAAAGTCATTTTTTTCAATCTAGCAAACATGCAACAACTGTAAAAATGCGAGTTTTGGCTCGTGGTCAACAAATGTTGCGTATGGATAAAGAACACACAGATCCTTTATCAGAAGAAGAAGAAAAGTCTTTTATAGACAGTTTAAAACATATTCTTGGCGATTATGAATATATCATTATTTCCGACTACGCAAAAGGCGTAATAAACCAAACACTTATTGACTTTCTTACAAAGTACACAAATAAAGAAGGCAGAAAGCTAAAAATTTTAGGTGATCCTAAGCCAAGTAATAAACATTTTTACAAAAATCTTTTCCTACTTACTCCAAATGCGAAAGAAAGCGCTGAATTGTCACTAAAGCCTTTTTCTAGTTTTGCCGAAATCAAAGAAGCTGGCAAAGAACTAAAAAAGGAATTAGGGCTTGAAAACTTGCTCACAACCTTGGGCGCTGATGGTATGGCATTATTCTCTGACTGTG
>CAYJDN010000084.1:819-1503 GCA_964368925.1 uncultured Desulfovibrionaceae bacterium
AAACGATTTGGCATATTCCAACAAAGGCAAGACAAGTTTTTGATGTAACAGGCGCAGGTGACACTGTGATAGCGACTCTTGCTTTGGCTTTATCAGCGCAAATTCCAATGCTTGAAGCTTGCATGCTCAGCAATTACGCTGCTGGTGTTGTGGTTGCAAAAATAGGTTCCGCAACAGTAACTCAAGAAGAATTACTCACGGCTATCATTAAAGAATACGACGCCATATAGTAGGTTAAAATCAATCATAAAGAATAATTATGCAAGAAAATCTAAATACATATACCCCCAACAACACAAAAGAATCTTTTTTTCTTCCTATCTTTCACATTTTTTTACTACTTTTACTCGTCCTTTTATTCGCTCTGCCTTTTATTTTTGATCCGCAATTGTGGCTATCACGCTATAAAGATTATATTTTAGCTTTAGATTTTATGCGTGAAAATGGCTTTCAGCTCGCTCCACAAATTTCACAAGGTCTTTATTTAAAAGAATTTCCTTTTGCTTTTTGGGTTTTGGGTGCTTTCACACATTTCTTCCCGCATTTTAGTAATAGTATTTTACTAATAGGCTTCTATATTTCTTCACTTTTTTTCTTTGTATTTTCTGTTTACATTCTTGGTTCTTCGCTCTTTTTTTCAAGCAAAATTTCTTTCAGCGCAAGCCTTATAGCTCTTACTTCTTT
>CAYJDN010000084.1:1513-7765 GCA_964368925.1 uncultured Desulfovibrionaceae bacterium
ACACGCCTTTTGCTGGTTATGATCTTTATTTCGTATCTTTTGTGAATTTGAGTTTAGCTTTTGCTTTTAGAGCCTATTTAAAGCCTATTGCTCCTGTTTTTTTATTCCTTGCTTTTGTCTTTATGACTCTAGGATTTTTTTCAGGCGGTTTTTTTGCTTATGCTCTAAGAATTTGCACAAGCATTTGTTTTCTTATACTTTGTGGTAATTTTTCTCGCTTTAAGAGAAATGATGTCTATATTTTTACATTAAGCTTTTTAGTTATTCTTATTATTGCCTTTATTTTATTTTATACGCATGGACATAGAGAATATGTAGCTCTAATAACTGACATGGAAAAATTCCAAAACGCGTTTATGAGCTGGGAACTCACAAAACATGCAGTTTACTATCTTTTTGCAATTATTTGTATTTTTCTACCATATATATTAAGTATACTTTTTATTAAAAGCCCTATTTCTTTTGCCCCACTTTTTACATTTCTACAAAAAATAAAAATCCCTCAAAGATTTAGAAAAGAAGTGAAGCGAGAAAAAACAGCAGAAGAAATTGCTGAAGAAGAAGCTAAGGCAAGAGAAGAATTACTTAGAATTGAAGAAGAAAAACGCAGAGCAGAAGAAGAACTTCATTATTCTGAAAATTTCTATCCTCAAATAAATTTTGAAAAAATTGAAGAAGAAATTGAAGAAAATACAGAAAATAATGATAATACTGTAAATGAAGTTATTGAAAAATATTCTGATGAAGAAATATTACTAAATAAAAGCAGAAAGAAATCTTCAACACTCTTTTTATTTTCCTTGCTCTTTTCTGGTATAGCACTACTTTGTTTTTATCCAGTTTCTACTTTTACTTACGTGCTTTTCTTAGCGCCAGCTTTTTCTCTTGTTTTTGCAAAACTCTTATCAAATTTAACAACAATAAAGAGCCAAATTTTCTTTGGATTGACCGCTTGGTTCATTCTCTTTATTGGCATTATGACTTTAGCAGGGGGCATGATTCCTGAATGGAGCAAGCTCTATCCACATGTTTTTGCAAACATGCCACAAACTTTCGCCGCTATCTTGCTTAGTCCTTCAAAATTTGCTTACTTCATGCTAGGAACAATAATTATAGCTCTTTCATTGCTTTATTTATTTTCCGATAAAAGCAAAAATTACAAAAGCTTATTCCATCTAATACTCTTATTTATTCTCTTATCTTGGAGTTTAAACCTTATTTTATATTCACAAGTAGACCTTCAAATTAGCGCAACGCAGCACATTGAAGACGTTCAAAAAACTTCCGCAACAGAAGCAAACAATTAATTTCATAGGATTTTTATATGGAACTCATACTTTCTATTTTTTTTCTTATTCTAGCCTACATTTCAGGTTCAATTCCATCTGGTGTTATTATTGCAAAGTGGGCCAAGGGTATAGATCCACGCACTGCTGGCTCTAACAATCCTGGTTCAACCAATGTTGCCCGTCTTTGCGGATTTAAGTATGGAATAATGACACTTATAGGCGATTTATTTAAAGGCCTTATTCCAGTTGCATTAGCCATGCAATTTATTTCAAATCCTCTTTTATTATCTATGGTTGCACTTTGCGCAATTTTTGGTCATTTGAAATCAATATTCCTTGGGTTTGAGGGCGGCAAGGGCGTTGCAACATTATTAGGTTCTTTATTGCCACTTATTTTTCCGCCAATGCTTATGGGCGCAATTATCTGTTTATTTGTCATTTGGCGCTCTGAATTTGTTTCACTTGGCGCATTAAGCATGGCTACTGCTCTGCCAATATTTTGTATACTTTTGGGATATTTCGCTTATATCCCTCTCACACTCGTGACATTAGTTATTTTATTTTGGACACATAGAGCTAATATTGAAAGATTAGCAAGAAACGAAGAAAAATTATGGCGCTCTAAAAAAGAGAAAACAGCCTAAATAGTGTCGTAAATTTTGAATTTTCCCATTATATCAAGGAAGATGTCAGAGCTTTGAAGGAGTTTATCTAAACATAAATGACTGAAAAAGCCCTTGAAAGCTGACGATGAGAGAATCGAAAAGGCCTTTTTAACAACATTATTTAGCTTTAGTTTCAAAATTATAAGGAAATTTTATGCCTACTGTTCTTATTGTAGATGATGATAATGCCCATCGCATGATGCTTTCCACTCTTATAAGTGGTTGGGGTTATGACACAGCAGAAGCGAATGACGGCAAAGTGGCTATTGAAATGGTAAAACAGCAAAGCTATGATCTTGTGCTTACGGATATACGTATGGCAGAAGTTGACGGCATTACTGCTTTACAAGAAATCAGGGCACATAATCCAGCGATACCAGTTGTTGTTATGACGGCGTGGTCTACTGTTGATAAGGCTATGCAAGTATTGCATTCTGGAGCTGCCGATTATTTAACAAAACCTTTAGATTTTGATGTATTACGTTTTGCACTAAATAAATTTATAGTTGAAGAAAGTGAAATTCAATCTGAATCGAAACAAAATGGAGTAGTTATTGGCAAAAGCCCTGCCATGAACGAACTTGCACAAATGGTTGAGCTTGTTGCACCATCAGAAGCCACTATTCTCATTACTGGTGAATCTGGCACAGGTAAGGAAGTTCTTGCTAGGGCTGTGCAATCACATAGCTTAAGAAAAGATAAACCATTCATTACAGTAAATTGCGCTGCACTGCCTGAAAATCTTCTTGAATCTGAATTATTTGGCCATGAAAAAGGGGCTTTTACTGGCGCTGATAAGACACGTGATGGTCGTTTTTTACAAGCAGATCAAGGCACTTTATTTCTTGATGAAATTGGAGAAATGCCTTTTTCATTACAAGCAAAACTTTTGAGATTTTTGCAAGAGGGCGAAGTGCAAAGGCTTGGTTCTGATAAGATAATAAAGACAGATGTACGAATTATTACAGCTACTAACAGAGATTTACAAGAAGAAGTACGCAAACAAAATTTTAGAGAAGATCTTTATTATAGATTGAATGTCATTTCTTTGCATATTCCTCCACTCAGGGAAAGAGTTGAAGATATTCCCTATCTTGCTCAATTATTTTTAGAAAAATACAGTATGCTAAACAAGAAAAAAATTACAGGCTTCACAGCGCAAGCCATGCATGCTCTTTTGTCTTATTCATGGAAAGGGAATGTGCGTGAACTAGAAAATGCTATTGAAAGAGCGGTTATTCTAAACCCCGGTGATGTATTGCAATTAAAAACATTACCTATGGCGATTTTACAATATTTAGAAAATAGCGAAGGCCAAAGGCCACAGCAAGCACCTATAACTATTCAACAACTTTCTACAGCTCATTCGCTAACTCCTAGTGCACAATCAACTTCGATTGATAATGTAGAAAAAAATCTTATTATGAAAACGCTTTTAGAAACAAATGATAATAAAAGTGAAGCGGCAAGAAGACTTGGAATTACTAGGGCTACACTGCATAATAAATTAAAAAAATATGGACACGATTAGAGCGTATTCCAAATACATATTCTTGTAAAAAGAGATTTATAACTGTATTATTCAAAATTATAGCATTTTGCATAAATTATACAAAAGCCATTTCACCTAATAATGAAATGGCTTTTGATTTGTACTATAAACGAGCTTGTGTTTCTAAATTATAGGGAGGCTTTTTTAAATTATAGGGAGGCTTTTCTAAGTTATAGACAAGAATTATAGCTGTATCTTATAAACTAGCTATATGTTTTCTAACTAATTCAATAGCTTCATCTTTACCCTCAATATTTGTTCCACCTGCTTGCGCTTGATCTGGGCGTCCACCGCCAGAACCATTAATTGCAGGCGAAAGAACTTTAATCAATTCAGGAGCATTTATTTTTGAATGTAAATCTTTAGAAACATATACAATCATTTGCAACTTATCATTTTCTATTGTGCTTAAAATTGCTATTCCGCTTGGAGTTTTAGACTTTACATCGTCCATCATTTCACGCAATAATTTAATAGGCAAGGCGTCACGATGAAGAGAAGTAAATGAAATTGAATTTATTTCTTCTTTAATATCTGCACTATTTGCTTGGCTATCACCACTCATTCTAGCTTTATCTAATTCTTTTTTCAAAGATTTAATTTCATTTTGCAATGCTTGAATTTTGTCAGCAAGCTCTATTGGTTTTGTTTTTAATGTGTGGCTCAAATTAGATAAATTTTGTCTTGCTTCTTGGTTTGCAGCTAAGGCATTCCAGCCTGTCAAAGCTTCAACTCTTCGTATACCAGCCGCTATTCCCGATTCTGAACTAATAAAAAATGTTCCAATTTGTCCAGTATTTTTAATATGCGTACCACCACAAAGTTCAACGCTTTCCTTATCACCAATGTTTACTACTCGTACTTTATCGCCGTATTTTTCACCAAAAAGCGCTATAGCACCATATTCAATAGCTTCTTTTTGCCCCATTTCTTGCACTTCAAGCGGTAAACTAGCGAGAATTTGTCTATTTACTTCTTCTTCAACTTGTTTTATTTCATCTTGAGTCATAGCAGCTATATGTGCGAAATCAAAACGAATTCTTTCATTATTCACCAGTGAACCCTTTTGTTGAACATGCGTACCTAAAACCTTTCTAAGCGCCGCATGCAAAAGGTGAGTAGCAGTGTGGTTTCTAGCAGTTGCCAATCTCGCACCCTCAAGCACAGTAAGCTCTATTTCATCGCCAACTGTAGCACTACCAGAAAGAACTTCCACCGCATGAACAATAAAATTATTGCTTCCTTTAATACAATCAAGTACTTCAAGTTCTGCACTCGGAGTGTTTATTTGACCACGATCGCCAACTTGTCCGCCAGATTCTGCATAAAATGGACTCTCACTTGCTATAAGAAATCCTCTACTGCCTTGCTCTAAACTATCAACAAGCTCGCCATCTGCATTCATCAAAGCAAGCAAATTAGAGCGAGCACAAAGCACATCATAACCCACAAAATTACTTTCAATATTTTGTGCGGCTAGACTTTGATAACTCTTTTCAATATTCCCTAAGGCAACAGAATTAAGTAAACCTTTTTCTTTTTGTGCCGCACGTGAACGAGTTTTTTGCTCTAACATACAAGCTTCATAAGCTGCAAAATCTACAGTAAAGCCACGTTTTCTTGCAATATCATCAACTATATCAATAGGAAACCCGTAAGTATCATAAAAAGTAAATGCTATTTTGCCAGGAATAATGTCTTGCTTGTTCTTCTCAAGTTTAGCCATTTCAACATCAAGCATATTCAAGCCTTGCATAAGTGTTTTCGCAAAACGCTCCTCTTCCTCTTTCACAGCACGTGAAATAAATTCTATGGAATTTGGTAGTTCTGGATATGCATCGCCCATAACTTCGCTTACTTTTTGTACAACTTTATATAAAAATGGCTCTTGTACGCCCATAAGTGTAGCAAAACGTAAAGCACGTCTAATCAATCTACGTAAAACATAGGCCCTGCCCTCATTACCTGGCAAAACACCATCAGCAATCATGAAAGCCGCCGAACGTGAATGATCTGCAATAACTCTTAAAGCAGTATCAATTTCATTGCTATCTGGCGCAGAAAATGAATAAGTAACATTTGCTAACTGCGCAGAATATTGAATGATTTCTTGAAATAAATCACAATCAAAATTTGAGCGCTTTCCTTGGCAAACAGCTGAAACTCTTTCTAATCCCATACCTGTATCAATTGATGGTTTAGGTAGATTGAATCTACCTTCAGCACTTTGCTTATATTGCATAAATACTAAATTCCAAATCTCAAGATAACGATCGCAATCACAAACACCAATGCCGCAATTATCACCGCACTTCATGTCTACGCCTTGATCTATAAATATTTCAGAGCAAGGGCCGCATGGACCAGTATCACCCATAGCCCAAAAATTATCTTTTTCTCCTAAACGGAAAATGCGTGATTCCTCAACACCAGCAATATCTCGCCAAATATCGTGCGCTTCATCATCATCTTTATATACTGTAACATAAAGTCTATCTTTTGGTAATTCAAGCACTTGTGTAACAAAATTCCACGCAAAAGGAATAGCTTCTTTCTTAAAATAATCGCCAAAAGAAAAATTACCAAGCATTTCAAAAAAAGTATGGTGTCTAGCCGTTCTACCTACATTTTCTAAATCATTATGCTTACCACTTACCCTCAAACACTTTTGCACTGTAGTAGCCCTAGTGTAAGAACGTACTTCATCGCCTTGGACTAATTTCTTAAATTGTACCATACCAGAATT
>CAYJDN010000085.1:0-5721 GCA_964368925.1 uncultured Desulfovibrionaceae bacterium
AAATTTTGTTAAATATAAGATAGGAATCTATAAGTATTTATAGATATAAAAAATAAAGGAGTTTTAGAATGATTAAAATTAATTACCCTGCACCTGATTTTAAATTAAATGCCTTTGCTGATGGTGGTTTTAGCGAAGTTTCGTTAGAATCTTTACGTAAAAAATGGGTGTATCTTTGTTTCTATCCTGGTGATTTTACTTTCGTTTGAGCCTCTGAA
This sequence comes from uncultured Desulfovibrionaceae bacterium, assembly GCA_964368925.1. Classification (GTDB taxonomy): domain Bacteria; phylum Desulfobacterota; class Desulfovibrionia; order Desulfovibrionales; family Desulfovibrionaceae; genus CAYJAZ01. The sequence continues at coordinate 219 of CAYJDN010000085.1, forward strand.
ATTGCTACAGTTGTAGCAAGATACGAAGAGTTTGAATCTCTTGATGTGCAAGTTCTTACAGTAAGCCCAGATAGTCAATTTGTTCATAAAATGTGGGCTGATAAAGAAATTTTAGGCTTATCAAACAGTGCAAAAGTACCTTTCCCAATGCTTGCAGATACTAATGCAGAAGTAGCAAAACAATACGGTACTTATGATGAAGATCAAAAAGTAACTCTTCGTGGTTCATTTATTATTGATCCAGATGGGAATGTGCAATCAGTTGAAGTGATTACGCCAAGCGTAGGCCGTAATTTTGATGAAATTCTACGTCAAATTAGAGCTTTACAAATGGTGGCAGAAAGCAAGGGTACTCAAGCTGCTCCATGTGGCTGGCAACCAGGTCAAAACGTTATTAAACCGGGTATTGAACTTGTTGGCAACATGAAAGATGGCTGGAATTTATAATCAATTCTTGAATTGAATAATTGAGCATATTTTATAATTGCTCTATTAGGGGGGAAGCTTGCTTTCCCTCTTTTTGTTAATCTTATAAGAGTTGAGAATTATAGAAAAAAATTCTAATCAAAGACAAACCAAACTTGACCATATCCTGCATGAATTTCAGCTATCTCATCAATTTCATTACGTCTTTCTAAGTCTTGGAGAGCAAAAATCATTTTTTCTATATTTTCTTTAAGATTTTCAAGTGCAAAAGAAAGGAGTATTTTTTCATCTTCCCAATACATTTCAATGCCTTTACTTGCGCTTAAACGTATCCAAACAATGTCGTTGAAGCTAAAGGGCAACATATCTACTCTTGCGTCAAATGAGGCGATAAATTCAGGTAAAAGCAAGAGGGCTTCATCGGGGCTTTGTCCTAATTCTAAAATTGGTAAGGACACAAAATTTTCAGATTTGACTGGGGCAATTATTTGACCAAAGGCATCGATATAGAAGAGTTTTTCTTCATGCAAAATCCAAAAATAAGGCACTCTTTCGCTTACTTGCAGATGAAGCGTGTTTGGAAATTCTTTTATGATATCAACATTTTCTATCCAAGTATTTTGAAGCATTCTTGCTTCAATGGCATTTTCATCAATAGCAAAATAATTACTTTCTTCTTCAAGTCCGCTTAATTGTATGATTTCTTCATTGCTAAATTGGGGAGAACCAGTAATTTCAATTGTTTGTATTGTGAAATAAGAATGATTGAGAATAATATGTGTTATTTGTAAAAAGCCAAAACTTATCAATAGGATAAGAGCAATACCACCAATAATGCCTCCAGCCCAAATAAGTGTTTTTTTGAAGAGTAATCTATTTTCATTTTTCAAAGTTTCACGTTCAAATTGAGCTTCTTTTTCCATTTGATTTGATTTGACATGTTCTTTGTGTATGCGTGTGTTTTGCCTTGGGCTATTATGTGTTCTTGCAGACGTGCGTGAAGCTAGATTATTGAGCGGTCTAGACGATTCTGTATCTTTCTTTTTTTTCAATAGTTTTATCATACGCTATCCCAAAGTTTTATTAGAAATAATTTTAATTTCTTCTTCTAAAAGCACGCCAGTTTGATTATAGACTTTTTCTTTTGCAATTTGCAACACTTCCATTGCATTTTCAAAATTTCCATCTTTATGGTTTACTAAGAAATTTGCATGCATATGGCTAAAACCCATGTCATTTATGCGGAAATTTTTTAAGCCAGCCTCTTCAAGTAGCTTACCTGCAAAATGCCCATCAGGGTTTTTAAAGGCTGAACCAGCGGTTTTTGCAGCTATTGGTTGACTTGCTTTTTTCTTCGTAAAATTAATATTAATTCTTTCTTGGACTGCTGCTGGAGTCGTTTTTTGAAGTTTTAGCACCATATCAGCAATAATAAAATATTCTGCGCTGTGGTTAAGCTTGAAACTGCGGTAAGCAAAACTTAGCTCTTCTGCTTGATATTTTGCTAAACCTTTTTCTTTAGTAAATATATGCGCTTCGACAAAAATATCTTGCATTTCTTGACCAAAAGCACCTGCATTCATCGCTAAAGCACCACCCATTCTACCAGGAACTCCTGTTAATCCCTCTAATCCACTCAAACCATGTTTGGCACAAAATTGTAAAAATAGAGGGAGATAAAGGCCTGATTGACAATATAAATATACAAAATTATTATCTTCTTTTATAACTTTGATTTTTTCTTTTGCTCCAATTGTGTCATGGATAAGAATTAAATCTAGTTCTTTATCATCAATAAGCACATTTGAACCGCCTCCAAGTAGAAAATGAGCAAGCTTGTCTTTTTCTAGATTTTGAGCAAGCATTTCAATATCTTCTATGTTTTCTAGAAGATATTCTTTTTGGACTATACCGCCAATTCTTAGGCTAGTGTAGTTTTTTATATGTGCTTTTTCGATAATTTGCATATTTATTTCTAGCTTTTTAGGAATTTAGGGCCAATTTGTGTAACTGTACCAGCTCCAAGAGTGATAAGCACATCATTTTCTTTGAGTTCTGCATTGAGTTTTTCAATAAGAATATCGAAATCATCTTCATAATGCACAGGCGGTGTTTTGCTGATTTGTCTAATGCCTTGAGCAAGGCTTTCGCTTGTGATACCTGGAATTGGTTTTTCAGAAGCAGGGTAGATTTCAGTGAGAAAGAGCATATCACAATCGGCAAAGGCAGTGCAAAATTCACCAAAAAATGCTTGCGTTCTTGAAAATCTGTGTGGTTGAAAAACAACAACAATTTTTCTATCTTTAAATACATTTCTTGCTGTGGCTAAAGTTGCCATAATTTCAACTGGATGATGACCATAATCGTCAATTACGGTTATACCATTTTTCTCGCCTTTTTTCTCAAAGCGTCTTCCAACACCAGAAAAACTTGCAAGACCTTCTATGCAATATTTAGGGTCAATATTCGCTTCTAATGCGACTCCTATTGAAGCAAGCGCATTTAATATATTGTGTTTTCCAGGGTGGGCTAATTCTATGAGTGCAATTTCTTTTTCAAGGCCTTCGGAATTTTTCAAAAATACTTTGAAGCGTGAGTGTTGGCCAAGTTCTAGAATTTCTGCCCTGAGCATGTTTTCTTTTTCAAAACCATAAGTCATCACAGGACGTTTTACATAGGGTAATAATCTTTTTATTCCCAAATCATCACCACAAACGACGTTAACGCCGTAGAATGGCACTTTATTCATAAATTGCACAAATACATGATCTATCGCTTCTTGGTTTGGGTAAAAGTCAATATGATCAATATCTATGTTCGTGATAACATTAATAATTGGCGAGAGGTAGAGGAAAGAAGCGTCAGATTCATCTGCTTCGGCTATGAGAAATTCACCCTTGCCAAGATGCGCATTTGCACCATAAGCATTGAGTTTTCCGCCAATAATTACAGTAGGATCAAGATTAGCAGCATTAAAAATTGTAGCTGTGAGTGAAGTTGTCGTTGTTTTTCCATGTGTTCCAGCAATGGCAATGCCTGTGCGTATGCGCATAAGTTCTGCGAGCATTTCTGCACGAGGAATAATTGGAATATTTTTATCTTTAGCCGCTAAAATTTCAGGATTATCTTCCTTAACTGCCGTAGATTTTACTAATACTTGTGCATCAGTAACATTGTTATAATCATGTCCTATAGCGATTTTTGCGCCAATGTCAATAAGCCCTTGCACAGTGGAATTGAGCGTTAAGTCAGAGCCACTCACTTCATAGCCTGAATTGAGCAAAACTTCGGCAATACCGCTCATTCCTGAGCCGCCAATGCCTATCATGTGGATTTTCCTAATTTGTCGCATCATAATCAATCTCCCTTTGTTATAGAGTCGTACATGAGGGACGGAGCCTTTGTCATAGCACAAGTACGTATGTTTCGAGCAAGAGTATATCTTTGCTCACCCTTTTGTGCAAGCAGTAAAATTGTGTTTAATAACAAAGTCTTATCTATAATTTCATTGTCTTTATACATGCGTTTTTCTTCTAATAATAGACAGGCTTGTTTTTCTTCTAAAGCGTGTGCATTGTGAAATTGATGATTATGCGCCGCATGAGGAAATGGAATGAGTATGCTGGCTTTTGAAGCGCAAGCTAATTCAGCAATTGTGCTTGCTCCGGCTCTAGCAATGATGAAGTCTGCGTTTTTATAAGCATCTTGCATATTTGAAATAAAGGGCTGCACGCAAGAACTTGAATAAGGACTATTTTCGTAGGCTTTCTTCACAAAATCATAATCGCTTTTACCGCATTGATGCGTAATTTCAATGCTTTCTTTATGTAAGTCTTCAAGTAAGGAAATAATAAGGCGATTGATGCTATGTGCCCCAAGGCTGCCGCCAAGTACGAGCAATTTTTTTGATGAAGAATCTTGTGGAATTGGCAGATCGAGTAGGCTAGTAATTTCTTTGCGTACTGGATTGCCTACAAGCATGCACTTTTGTAAGATATTTTCAGAAAAAGTGTTTTTAGCTAGGGGCATTGCAAGAAATATTTTTTTTGCAATTACTGCAAAAGTACGATGAACAGCTCCAGGGAAGGCATTTTGTTCATGGAAATAAATCTGTTTTCCTAATGCCTTAGCCGCTAATAGCGAGGGCGCTGAGGCATAGCCACCAAAACCAACAACAATGTCAATTTTTTCATCTCTTATTATTTTTATTGCTTTGAAAAGCCCTTTGAGAAGTAATAAAGCTGCTTTTACACTTTTTAGCCCCTTACCGATAAAACCTTGAACTTCTATGGCTTTGAAATTTATATTATGCTTTTTGCATAATTCTTCTTCCATACCATATTTTGCGCCAACAAAGAGCACATGCGCCGATGGATTTTTTGTACGTATTTCTTCAATAAAGGCAAGCGCAGGGAAGATGTGACCGCCTGTGCCTCCTGTTGTTATTATAATACGCATAATTTATTCCTTTTTTTCTATTTAACAATTGAGTTATGCTTGATAGACATTACTTTGTTCATCATTGACTGAACGTGAGTAATTCAACAAAAGGCCGACGCAAATCATGGTAGATAGTAAAGAAGAACCGCCGTAGCTGATAAAAGGCATTGCAACACCAGTTGGTGGCACACTGCCAAGCACAACAGCTAGATTGAAAAATGCACCAACAGCAATGATGAGCGAAATTCCAAATACAGTAAATTTATCACGCATATTTTCTTGCCCAAGCACTAACCTAAAGCAACGAGCAAAAAGCAAGGTGAAGAGCAACATAATTACAGTTATGGCAAAAAAGCCCATTTCTTCGCCAATAATCGCCATAATAAAGTCATTATGCGCTTCTGGTAAATAAAGAAGCTTTTGTGTACTTCCGCCAATGCCAACTCCAAAGAAACCGCCTAAAGCAAGAGCGTAGAATGATTGAACAAGTTGATAACCAGTATCAAGCGCATCTCTAAAAGGATCAATAAAAGCGAGCATTCTTTGCATACGGTAAGATGAAGTAATCAAAAAGATTATTCCAGCAAAGCCAATGAGGCTGAAAGTGCCGAAAATATAAAGAAAACGTGTACCACCT
>CAYJDN010000085.1:5731-6800 GCA_964368925.1 uncultured Desulfovibrionaceae bacterium
CATTGTGACAAGAAAAGGTGGCAACATTCCTAATTTGAAAGAATCGAATTTGCTTCTTTTTTCACTCATAAAATATGCAAGATAGAGCACAAGAGCAATTTTAGTAAATTCAAGTGGTTGTATGCTAAATGAACCAAAAGAAAGCCAACGACTTGCGCCATTTACTTCATTTCCTAAAGGAGTAAGACACAGAAAAAGCAAGAAACTTACACCAATAAGCGCAACATAATGTAATTTATTGATAAAATTTCTTGGCAAAAAAGCTGTAATAGTCATAGCAACAAGAGAAATAGCCGTAAAAGTGAGCTGTCTTTTCAGGAAGAAAAATTTATCTCCATAACTTCTATCTGCTACAACACTGCTTGCGCTATAAATCATAGTAAGGCCAATAACGCTTAGAATCATAACAATAATGACAATCCACCAATCAATTGAATTACTTTGAGGATTGCTAAGAGCGGTTTTGTCCTTATTTCTTAATCTATTTACATTTGTAGACATATTTTATTCCTCATTTTCTGCCTGTAGGGTAAATACAATATTTTTGAAGTCTTCGCCACGCTTAATATAGCTTTGATACTGATCAAAACTCGAAGTCGCTGGCGAAAGAAGTATGACATCATCTTTTTTGGCTTGAGCATAAAGAGTACGTACTGCTATGTTTAAATTTTCACTATAATCCATTTCTACAATATTTTTCCATGCATCTTCAAAATAGGATCTTGAACCGCCAAAAACCATAACTTTTCTTACTTTTTCTTGTATGAGAGGAATTAGCCCGACCAAATCTCCGCCTTTGAATTTACCGCCTACAAGAAGCAATATAGGACGCTCAAAACTTTGAAGAGCAATCTTGAGAGATTCAGCAGTCGTTCCTTTGCTGTCATTTATAAATAATATCGAATTGATTTCACTAACTTTTTCAAGTCTATGCTCAATTGCTTTAAATTGAGCTAAAGCTTTCTCTGCTTCTTCAAGTGTGACATTAAAGTTTTTTGTTGCACTAAATGCCGCTTCTGCATTCAAAATATTATGAGCACCAAAAAGCTGAGATTTCGAAAAACGAGAA
>CAYJDN010000085.1:6810-7698 GCA_964368925.1 uncultured Desulfovibrionaceae bacterium
GAAAAATTCCTTAGTTGCATTTATGGTATATTGCTCAGAAAAACTTTCCAAGTCTTTGTTAAATAAAGCAATGTCGTCTGTGCTTTGATGAGCAAATAAGCGCATTTTAGCATCAATATATTCTTTCATATCTTTATGATAATCTAAATGATTTTCAGAAATATTGAGTAATAATGCAACTTTTGGCTTGAGTGTGTGTGAAGTTTGTAATTGAAAAGAAGATAATTCTAAGACAATAACATCAGCTTTTTCTCGCATATTGTTCATTCTTTCAACAACATAGGTCGCTAGAGGAGTTCCAATGTTTCCGCCCACAAAAGTTTTCAGTCCATGTTCTTCAAGCATGACTTCGATAAGGCTTGTTGTTGTGGTTTTACCGCTTGTGCCCGTAATTGCAATCATATCTTCATCAATAAATCGTGAAGCTAATTCTATTTCTGAAATAATGGCGGGGACTTGTGTAGGAAGTAGATGTAAGAAAGATTGAACACTCACGCCAGGGCTTGGTATGATTAAGTCAATATTTTCAAAGTCTTGCTTTTTATGTTCTCCATTAATGAGCTCTATATTTGCACTTTCCAAAAATGCAAGAAAATCAGGATTAATATTATTAATATTTTGCTCAAGAACACGTATTTTAGCGCCAACTTTATGTAATAATTGAATAGCAGCCCTACCAGAAGCGCCAGTTCAAATAACAGCTACTTGCGTATTTTTGTCAATTTTTTCAATATTTTTTATGCTTTGTTCTAGCATGATTGCTCCATAAATTAGCGTAATTTTAGTACGGAAAGTGAAAGTATGGCAAAGGCGATCGATAGAATCCAAAATCGAATAATAATTTTTGATTCAGGAAGCCCTTTTAATTCGTAGTGATGGTGTAGGGGA
>CAYJDN010000086.1:0-7609 GCA_964368925.1 uncultured Desulfovibrionaceae bacterium
AAAACTTTTAATGTCGCTAGGTAAGTTTAGCTTTATCTATAATCCTATGCTCGAGGGAATATTGCGTTTATTATATTTACGTGTGCAATTAGCACCTAACTCTTTTTCGATTGTAACTTATTGTTTTTTAATTTTTCTTAATATTTTAAAACTATAATATCATAAAGAAAAATTTGAAATGTATCTAATTTTATTCTTAAAATTTCTTGCTACTAGCATTTTTTACTTGACGAAATTTCAATAAAAGGTACATTATATTTTCTAATCTCGGGAATTGTTTTACTTTTGTTTAGACTTTTGTTTAAGCGCAAATTAGCCTAATACTTGAGATTATAGCACATTTTTTTTAGGAGAAGATATGAAACGTTTAGCTCTAATTCCTGCTTTACTTGTTGCATTATTCTTTGCTCTTCCTCTTTCAGCACAAACTGCAAATGCTGAAGAAAAAGTGTTAAGAATTGGTATCGTAAGTGATCCTGAATCATTTGATCCAATGATGCAACTCTCTGGCCCAATCCTTTCTTACTCACATTGGGTTTTTGATCCACTCGTCCGTTGGGATAAAGAAATGAACCATGAACCACGTCTTGCGGTTTCTTGGGAACAAATCAACCCAACAACAATGCGTTTTAAACTACGTGAAGGCGTAAAATTCCATTCAGGCAATGACTTTACTTCTAAAGACGTTGTTTGGACAATCGAAAGACTCAAAGAGTCTGTTGACTTCCGTGGCTTATTCAGCCAATTCAGCGCAAAAGCTGTTGATCCTTATACAGTAGACATCATGACTACTGAACCATACAGCCTTGTATTAAACCTAGCAACTTACATCTTCCCAATGGATAGCGAATTCTATACAGGTGTGGACGAAAATGGTAATCCAAAAGACGCTATTTCTAAAACTGATTACACTTTTGCTAACGAAAATGCATCAGGTACAGGACCATTTAGAGCTATCAGCCGTCAAGCTGGCGTAAACGTTGTTTTAGAAAAATTTGACGGATACTGGGGACCTTCTGGTAACGTTGATAAAGTTCAATTAGACGTAGTAAGCGAAGGCTCTACTCGTGTTGCTGGTATTTTAGCTGGTAACGTTGACTTTATGACTCCAGTTCCACTTCAAGATTACGATCAACTCAACAAGAGCGACAACGTAGAACTTCTTACTATGCCTTCAACACGTGTTATTACTTTACAAATGAACGCACACAAAAACCCAGCTTTAGCTGACAGACGTGTACGTGAAGCTATTGTAAAAGCTACTGATAACAATGCTATTGCAAAAAGAATCATGCGTGGTTCAACCATCGCTGTTCACCAACATGCACCTAAAGGCATGCAAGGCTATGATGAAAACCTCGATAGCCGTTACAACGTGAAAGAAGCAAAAGCAATTATCGACAAACTCTATCCTAACGGTTTAGAACTTACTATGATTGCTCCTAACGATCGTTATGTTAACGACGAAAGAATTGCACAAGCATTTGTTCCTATGATGGCTAAAATTGGTATTAACGTAAGCTTACGTACTTTCCCAAAAACACAATACTGGAATGAATACGATGCATTTGTTGGCGACATTCAAATGGTTGGCTGGCACCCAGATACAGAAGATACTGTAAACTACGGTGAATATCTTCTTATGTGTAAAAACGAAGCAACAGGTAAGGGTCAATACAACTCAGGTCACTGGTGTGAACCTGCGTATGATAAGATCATGAATGCTGCAAACCAAGAAACAGATCAAGTAAAGCGTGCTGAAATGCTCAGAAAAGCTGAAAAAATGGCTTATGATGACTATGCTTTCATTCCTTTACACTTAGAACCTCTTTCATGGGCTGCTGGTCCTAACTTAGTGAACCCAACAGACATCATTAACGGTATGGACTTCCTTTACCTTGGTGATGCAATCATGAAATAAATAATTTTCTTTTGAAAATAATTTAGACTATAAGGCTCAGGTTGAATAAACCTGAGCTTTTTATTTTTTTATTGTAACTATTTTGCTTTATCAATACTATTATTTTAGAAACAAGCCTAGTATCAATCTCTCTACACACTGTCAAAAAAGTCTATAATTCGACATAAAATTATATTTATTGCAGGTAGTTATATTTTGTGCAAAAGAGCACAATAAAGGCCTAAATTTTCTATTTTTTTCACCCTTTTATTCCTTGCAAATGATGAAAAAATAAGGTATAACTTATAAGATTTAAATAAGGTATTCACTTACTTACTGACATAATTGGTTAATTTGTGTCTAGCCTCATTTAAATACCTGATTTTTAGCTTATGATGAGGTGATGGATGTTTGCATTTATAATACGAAGAACTATTCAAGCGGTTTTAGCTCTTCTAGTAATTAGTGTCATAGCTTTTGGCATTAAGTACTCTTTTGGTGACCCCGTACGTGAAATGGTTGGTGTTTCAGTTTCAGTTGCTGAACGTGAAGCTCTAAGAGATGAGCTAGGATTGAATGATCCTATGGTTACACAATGGTGGAGATTTTTAAATCAAGCTGTGCAAGGCGATTTTGGTACTTCTTACATTTACCGCCGACCAGCCCTAGATATTATTCTAGAAAAAGCCCCTGCAACTTTAGAGCTTGTGCTTCTTACTGTCATTCTCATTATTGTCACATGTATACCCGCAGGTATTTACTGCGCTATCAAGCCCAAAACCATATTATCTCGAACTATTATGGCAGGTTCGGTGCTTGGTGTGTCAATTCCTGTTTATTTAATAGCCATTATTTTCATTTTGTTTTTTGCTGTTGATCTAGGGTGGCTCCCCGCCTATGGACGTGGCGCTACTACCATGATTGGCGCTTGGGAATCGAATTTATTTTCTTTTGGTGCATTCAAACATATTATTCTTCCAACTGTATGTTTAACAATCATCATGCTCCCTTTATTTATACGTCTTATTCGTGCTGAAATGGTTGAAGCTATGCAAACAGAATATGTGAAGTTTGCAAGAGCTAAAGGTATTTCAGAATACCACATTATCACAAGACATGCCTTTAGAAATGCCTTACTTCCAGTTATTACAATGGGTGGCGTACAAATTGGTACTATGATCGCCTACACTATCCTAACTGAAAGTGTGTTCCAATGGCCAGGTTTAGGATTTATGTTTATATCTGCTGTTCACAGGGCAGACACACCCATGCTTGTAGCTTATTTGCTCTTTTGTGGCGTGATATTTGTTGGCGTAAACACTATTGTTGATATAGTTTACGGACTTGTAAATCCTATGATTCGTATTGCGGGAAGAAAATAATGACAAAATTAAAAAAATTCTTAGATTCAGACTTTTGGTACTATTTCAAAAAAGATAAAGTAGCAGTATTAAGTGCTATTACTGTTATTTTCCTTTTTGTTTCAGCCTTTGGTGCACCTATTTTTGCTCCACATAATCCTTATGATCAGGCCACATTAGACATTATGGATGCTGAATATCCACCAGCTTGGATGGACGATTCAGATCCTCGCTTCTTACTTGGAACAGACGATCAAGGTCGTGATATTCTTTCAGCTATGCTTTATGGTATGCGTGTATCACTCATTATTGGCTTTGGTTCGGTTATTTTACAAGTTCTATTAGGCATCATTATCGGCCTTGCTGCTGGTTATGGCTCATCAAGATTAGACAACTTTCTCATGCGTGTAGCCGACGTACAACTTTCCTTTTCTTCCTATATGATCGCCATATTCTTTGGTGCTATCCTTATGACAGCTGTTGGTGTTAGTGGCTATGAAAAAATCGCAGTCCCATTCCTTATTCTTGTTATTGCTATTTCAGAATGGCCAAAAATTGCAAGAACTGTACGTGGTTCTGTGCTTGCTGAAAAAAGAAAAGAATATGTTGAAGCTGCTAGAGTTGTTGGTTTTTCTTCTACTCGTATCGTAATTAGGCATATTCTACCAAACTGCCTCACTCCAATCTTGGTTATTTCAACCCTACAAGTAGCTCAAGCAGTTATGACAGAAGCAGCGCTCTCATTCATTGGCCTTGGTATGCCTGTAACACAGCCATCATTAGGGACATTAATTAGAGCTGGCTTTGACTTCTTCTTCTCTGGCTTTTGGTGGATCACCCTCTTCCCTGGCATATTACTTGTTGCGCTATCACTTTCCATAAACCTACTTGGCGACTGGTTACGTGATTATTTGAACCCTAAAATTTACAAAGATTAGAGGTAGATATGCCAAACACTAATACTAATACTCAAAATGATTCTTTGCTCTTAGAAGTAAAAAATCTAAATGTAGAATTTGCTTTGCGCCGTATGTCTTTAAAGGCTGTAAATAATATCTCTTTTACACTTAAAGCTGGCGAACGCCTTGGACTTGTGGGCGAATCTGGCGCAGGTAAATCTGTTACTGGTTTCTCACTTATCAATTTGATTTCAAAGCCTGGTTTTATTTCAGGTGGATCTATTTTATATCAAGGACTAGACATAGTTACAGCTTCTGAAAGCAAATTACAAGAACTTCGTGGCGATAGAATTGCTATGATTTTCCAAGACCCTATGATGACATTAAATCCTGTTTTCACCATAGGCGATCAAATGCGTGAAACTCTTTTTGCGCACAGAAAATTAAGCAAAAAAGAAGCTGACGAAATAGCAATTAACTGCTTGAAGCGTGTGCATATTCCATCGCCTGAACGCAGATTAAATCAATATCCGCACGAATTATCTGGCGGCATGCGTCAACGTGTTGTTATTGCTATTGCCTTACTATTAGATCCTGCTCTCATCATTGCAGACGAGCCTACAACCGCTCTTGACGTAACCATTCAAGCGGAAATTATGGAGCTATTGCTTGAACTTTGCACCAATAATAATATGGGGCTTATCCTCATCACGCATGACCTTGGCGTTGTGTCGCAAGTGACGCAAAAAATAGCAGTTATGTATGCTGGTCGCATTGTAGAAACAGCTGATACAGCACAAATTATCAATGAGCCAGCCCATCACTACACTCAAGGCTTAATCAATGCTTTACCACAAGGCAAGATTTACGGAAAAGCTGGTATACGCCAAAGATTAAATCAAATCCCTGGTGTTATGCCTTCACTTACTGCTGTCCCTTCTGGTTGCGCTTTCCACCCTCGTTGTGAAGCTTGTTTCAACGCTTGCAAAACAGAAGTGCCTGAATTGCGTGAAGTAAAACCTGGCCACTTTGTCGCTTGTCATTTTCCACTTATATCATAAGGTTTATATATGAATACTTTACTTTCTTTAGATAATGTTGTGAAACATTTTGATATTTCTGGTGGCTTTCTAGACCAATTAAGCCTCAGCTCCTCTGGTATCAAACGTAAACAAACTGTTGTGCATGCGGTAAACTCTGTGTCATTTGATATAGAAGAGGGCGAAACTCTTTCAGTAGTTGGTGAATCTGGCTGTGGAAAAAGTACTCTCGCTCGTACCGTTATTCGTTTATACAAGCCAAATAGTGGCAAAATTCTTTATAGAGGTTCAGATATTTCTAAACTCAATGATAAAGAAATGCTGCCCTACCGTAAAAAAATGCAAATGGTCTTCCAAGATCCTTATGCTTCATTAAATCCACGTATGAAAGTTAAAACTATTCTTGAAGAACCAGTGCGCTTTCATAATCCGCAAATGTCTAGCAATGAAGTACAAGCTAAAGTCGTTGAAGTTATGGAACAAGTCGGTATTTCACCGCTTTGGGCTAATCGCTTCCCGCACGAATTTTCTGGCGGTCAAAGACAACGTATTTCTTTAGCTCGTGCCCTTGTGGTTGACCCTGAATTTATCGTTGCAGATGAACCAATCTCTGCACTAGACGTTTCAATTCAAGCGCAAGTGCTAAACCTTATGATGGATTTGCAAGATCAACGTAAACTTACCTATCTCTTCATTTCGCACGATTTATCTGTTGTTGAGCATATCTCTTCTCGTGTGGCGGTTATGTATCTTGGTTCTTTATGCGAACTTGCACCAGCTGAAGACTTATTCAATAGTCCTAAGCACCCATATACACAAGCTTTATTATCCGCTATTCCTAACTTTGGTGTAGATCCTGCAACACGTATCAAACTTGAAGGCGAAGTGCCAACCCCAATCAATCTACCAACTGGTTGCGTATTCCACGGCAGATGTAAATACGCTATGGATCGTTGCAAAAAAGAAATTCCACAAACACAAAAAGTTGATAAGACTATCATAGCTTGCCACCTCATGGATAAAGCATAAAAGTATAAATTAACTAGGGTGTATTCCTAAATTACAAACAAAAAAAGAGCAAAGCCAAAACTTTGCTCTTTTTTTATTTATTGTATAATTTCAATCTATTTGACGTGCATACATATGCGTGTTATTTTCTTCAAGAATACTATTATATGGAGAAAATACAATGAAAAATATAGCCTTTATCGGTACTGGTGTTATGGGTGCTTCTATGGTACGTAATCTCATTAAAGCTGGCTTCAATGTTAGTGTCTACAATCGCACTCCAGAAAAAGCTCAAGCCCTCACAGAAGATGGCGCAACTTTCTGCGAAACAATAGATGAAATAATAAAGAATAAAGACGCAATCATCACAATGATTGGCTTTCCAAAAGATGTAGAAGAAGTTTATTTTGGCTCTTGCGGTATCATTGAAAATGCAAATAAAGGCACCTATGTCATTGATATGACCACAACAAGCCCGCAGCTCTCCATTCAAATCTACAATAAAGCTAAAGAAAAAGGACTCTACGCTCTTGATGCACCAGTATCAGGCGGCGATATAGGCGCAAAAAATGCCACGCTAGCAATTATGGTAGGCGGTGACGAAAACGCCCATCAAGCATGTCTACCACTCTTTCAAGCTATGGGGAAAAATATCGTCTACGAAGGACAAGCAGGCGCTGGACAGCATACAAAAATGGCAAACCAAATCGTTGTAGCCGCCAATACAGTAGGTATTTGCGAAGCAATAGCCTACGCAAAAGCCGTTGGACTCAATCCACACACAATGATTCAAACCATTCACTCAGGTGCAGCAGGTAGTTGGCAAGTAAGCAATAATGGCCCAAAAATGGTAGATCAAGATTATGCACCAGGTTTCTTCATAAAACACTTCATCAAAGATATGAAAATTGCTCTAGATGAAGCTAAAAATGCAAATATCAACCTTAGCGCTTTAGAAAATGTTTACAATATGTATTTAGAATTAGAAAAAAATGGAGCTGGAGATTTAGGTACGCAAGCACTTATAAAAAATTATGAGTAGTAGTATTAGAATTTGTTTTAGTGTTTAGTATTATTTGTTATTGTTAGTTTTTTTCTTTTTTTCTTTTTTTGTCTCCGACGGCCAAAGGAGCTGCAGCCCCTTTGGAAACCCATATGAAAAATTGGCGAATTATAGAAAATCTGCGCAAGCGCATTTTCTATAATTCGCCAATTTTTGTAGGAGTGTGAAATTTTGTTTATTTTGCTCGCAGTTCACGCTTTACGTGATTTAATGGAAGTTGGACTAGGCTAGGTAAGCGCACTTGTTCTTCTGCTTAAAGATTTGTTTGAGTGTGGAGTTTTTTAAAGGCATGGATTCTCACGTCACTCGCTTTGCTCGCTCCTCAGAATGACACATTT
>CAYJDN010000087.1:0-7583 GCA_964368925.1 uncultured Desulfovibrionaceae bacterium
GTGCTTGCACAAAAGATTTTATATTTGCCAAATTTTCATATGGGTTTCCAAAGGGCCCACCGGTCCTTTGGCCGTCGGAGACAAAAAAAAGAAAAAATAAATATATGAATTCAAAAATTCATAATAATTAAAAAAAGACTCTCTTATTGTAAGAAAGTCTTTTTTTATTAGGGGGTATTTTTGGAGATATCTTTAGTGATATGTTCTAGCAACTTATTCTTTATCTATGCGAAGAAGAAGAGGGTTGCGAAGTAACCGCCAACCATGAGGTACACGGCTAAAATAGCTGCTAAAATAAATGGTTTTGGGCCAACGTTGCGAATTTTTTCTAAATTTGTTTCCATACCTAGAGCGCACATAGCCATAGTGAGCAAGAAGATATCGAAAGTATTTATCATATCAACAACATTTTGAGGTAAGAGTTGTAATGAGTTGAAGCCAACGCACACGATAAATAGGACTGCAAACCATGGGAAAGTTTTGAATGTATATTTTCCACCTAAACATGGGTGTGGATCGTCAGGATATTCATTGAGTAAAGCTTCTTCGTCGCATTCAGGGTCAGGATTTTTTCTAATCCACATACCTAGAGTAATTAATAAAGGAGCGATGAGAATAACACGAATCATTTTTACAATAACGGCTATAATTCCAGCCTCTTGAGATACAACTTGACCAGCAGCAACTACGTGTGCAACTTCGTGTAAGGTAGAGCCAACATAGGCGCCGTATTGTTCAACATTTAGGTTTAGTAGACCGCTTTCAAAAATGAAAGGATATATAAACATGGCTACTGTACCGAAGATTACAACAGTACCAACGGCAATACTTGTTTCGTAGTTTTTGCCTTTTACAACTGGTTCAGTTGCAAGTACGGCTGCGGCACCACAAACAGAAGAGCCAGCCACAGTAAGAAAAGTGAGTGGGCGTGAAAGCTTGAATACTCTAATTCCTAAGAATGAGCCAAGTAAAAAGGTAGTTGTCAACATAAAGGCAGAAAGAACAAAACCTGATAAACCAACATACATTAAATCTTGGAAAGTAAGACGGAATCCATAAAGAATAATAGCTAGTCTTAGTAAGGTCTTAGAAGAAAAAAGTATGCCATTATGATAGGCGGTCGCTGGCATATATTTGTGTATAGTATTTCCATACACAATGCCTAAAACATGGCAAAAATTACGCGGGCTAAGCCCAAGGCCAACAAACAACTTTAATTGATAAACTTCCAAAAGTGACCATCCAAAAAGCGCCAAAAAAAAAACGCCGCTTAAAATTTGTGGATTTATTCTTCTACGTAAACTACCTGCTGTCATGGTTGACCCCTCCATTTAATGTAGACTTACACTAGAACTTTTGCTATTGATTATCAAACGGGTTTTTTTTATAGTATCAACAAGTTTTTCTTATCAACAAGTTTTATCAATTTACTTATCAAATTTTTCTTATCAAGAAATTTGAAAATGCCTTTCAAAGCACTTCTGGATTACACGGAGAATTTATGACCATCAAACAATTAGAAATATTTCTCACCTTAGCGCATACCCTAAATACAAGAAAAACAGCAGAAAAACATTTCTTGTCACAAGCAGCCGTTTCTTCATCTTTACATGCTCTAGAAGAAGAACTCAATGTTCAATTATTTGACAGGGTTAGCAATAGGCTCGTTCTCAATGATAAAGGCGTTCTCTTATCCGATAAAATCAAACCAATATTAGATAATCTAAAAGAAGTTTTCGCACTTGTATCTCTAGATTCAATTTCTGGAAATGTGCGAGTGGGCGCTTCAAGTACCTTAGCAGATTTTGTCATGCCGCAAATAGTTTATGATATTAATAAATCTTATCAAAATGTTGAAGTAAAATATGAAGCTGGAAATACTGATAGTATAGCAAAAAAAGTTGAAAAAGGTGAATATGATATCGGTTTTGTCGAAGGAATTGTGCGAAATATAAATTTAGCTGTAAGTTCACTCATAGAAGAAAAACTCATCATTGTCACTTGCGATAAAGAATTTGCAGAAGCAAAAGATTATACCATGGCAGAACTCATGGATTACGAATGGCTCATACGTGAAGAAGGTTCTGCAACAAGAGCAGTATTCTTAGATACCCTCACCTCCATGGGACTTCGACCAAAGAAATTTATGGAATTTAACCACTATAAACCAATAAATTCACTGCTCGCAAATAAAGGCACTCTAGCCTGCTTGTCACACTTAGTCATAAAACGCGAATTGGCCTATAACGAATTTCATATAGTAAATGTCAAAGACGCTACCTTTACAAGAAAATTTTATAAAATTGAACACAAAGATAAGCAAAATTCCTCAATTTCAAAATTACTCTCAGATCAAATCAGAAAAGCTATAAGTGACTCAATTTGTGACTCGAATGATGAGGCTATAGGCGAATGTATTGCTATAGAAGATTGAAATTTTGTTTGATTGTTTTTAAATACATCATTTATTAGTTAGTTTGTTCGTTGTTTGTATGTAGGGAATTGCTTTAAAATATAGTTTTTTTCTTTTTTTTGCCTCCGGCGGCCAAAGGAGTTGCAACCCCTTTGGAAACCCATATGAAAAATTGGCGATTTAGAAAATCTACGTGCAAGCACTAGATTTTCTAAATCGCCAATTTTTATAGGTGTGTCAAATTTCGTTAAGTAAAATACTGTTCACGCTTTATGGTGATTTAATTGATGTTGACTGTAAATGGTATACCAATATCCTTCCTTAATATAGCTTCGTGGGAGTGTAAGGTTTATAAAAGACATGGACTTTATAAGTGTTTAAAAGTTTTGAACTTCCACCGTATATTATGAAGAAAGGTTATTAGTATAACCTAAACAGTCAAACTATCCATTGATAGCCTTAAAGCGTGTATAGAAAGCAAAACAATGGAATTTCATACCCTACCAAAATTTGGCAAATATAAAATCTTGTGCTTGCACAAAAGATTTTATATTTGCCAAATTTTCATATGGGTTTCCAAAGGGGTTGCAACTCCTTTGGCCGTCGGAGACAAAAAAAAAGAAAAAATTAATATATAAAGTCAAAAATCCATAACTCAAAAATCATAAGAATTAATTTTAGCTTGCGGAATAAATTTTTACTATATCGCAAAAAACAAAAAAATTATCTTAGAAACACATTCTCATTTAATCGATTAACTGCACACTAGACAGTTGGTAAAAATTCTACTATATTAAAAGTACATATAGTATTTACAAGGATATATTATGGTTAAAAAACTGATTTTTGTGCTTATGCTTTTATCAATTCCGCTTTATTCCTTTGCAAATGGTGCTAAGGACAATGGTGATTCATTAGTTATGGCGTCGATTGGCGAGCCTACTAATTTAATTTCTATTCTTGCCACTGATTCAGCTTCGCATGAAATTTCTGGATTTTTATTTATATCTCCTTTGAAATATGATGAGAATTTGGAGATTGTTCCATATGCTGCTGAGAGTTTTGAAGTGCTTGATGATGGTAAGCATTTGAAATTTAAAATGCGTGAAGACATTGTGTGGCAAGATGGCACTCCTTTGACTGCTGATGATGTGACATTTACGTATAATTTGATAATTGATCCGAACACACCTACGGCATATGCTGCGGATTTTATGTCAATCAAGGAATATAAACAAACGGGCAAATATACTTTTGAGGTATTTTATGAAGAGGTGTATGCAAGGGCTTTAATTTCTTGGATGCAGGACATTTTACCGAAACATATTTTGGAAAAAGAAGATATTACTAAGACGGATTTTGCAAGAAACCCTATTGGAGCTGGCCCTTTTAAATTGCAAGAATGGCAAGTGGGTTCACGCATAACACTTGCGTCAAATGAGCGCTATTTTGAGGGAAGACCGCATATTAATTCAATCATTTATAGAATTATTCCTGATCAAGCGACCATATTTTTAGAAGCGAGAAACAGGGCGGTTGATTATCTAGGTCTTACTCCTCAGCAATATCAAAGGCAAACGGTAGGCAAGAGATGGGAAGAATTGTGGAATAAGTATAAAACACTATCATTTGGTTATAATTATCTTGGATTTAATCTTGAAAATCCATTATTTGCAGATAAAAATGTAAGACAGGCTCTTTCTTATGCTATAGACAGAAAGGCTATTATTTCTACTGTACTTTTAGGACTTGGCGAGCCTACTGTTGGGCCATATAAGCCTGAAACTTGGGCGTATAATGATAATTTAAGACATTATGAATATAATAAAGATAAGGCATTAGAACTTTTTGCTAAAGCAGGTTGGACTTTAGATGAGAATAATGTGATGCAAAAAGATGGGCAAGCTTTTACTTTTACAGTACTGACAAATCAGGGTAATGATTCTAGAATTAAGACTGCTACTGTAATGCAAGATTATTATAAAAAGATTGGCATAGAAATGAAAATCCGTACGGTAGAATGGTCTGCTTTTATTAAAGAATTTGTGGATAAAGGTAATTTTGACGCTATTATTTTAGGTTGGAATATATTGCAAGATCCTGATGTTTCTGATGTATGGCATTCTTCAAAAACGCATGCAGGTGGGTTGAATTTTGTAAAATTCCGCAATGATGATGTTGACAGATTACTTGAAGAGGCTCGCTCGACATTGGATCAAGAAAAGAGAAAAGTTCTTTATGATGAATTTCAAGCAATCTTACATGAAGAACAGCCTTATCTTTTCTTGTATGTACCCTATTCATTACCTATGGTGCAAAATCGCTTTCATGGTATAGAGCCTGCACCAGCTGGAATCTCTTATAATATTGACAAATGGTATGTTCCTAAAAATTTACAAATTTACGCACAGTAGGTACTATGTCTGAAACTATTACTCAATCTCCCGCTATGAGCGAAGAAGAAGCGCATCAAGAAAGTTTGAAAGAGCAACGTATTCACCCATCACTTCCAACACCTGATGAAATTTTCTATGCTATTACTAAGAAAAATCCTCATGCAGATTTGGAATCAGTGGGTCGTGCGTATAAATATGCAGAAGCGGCGCACGCAGGACAGTTAAGACTTTCTGGTGAACCTTATCTTATGCACCCTGCCAATGTGGCTTTATTACTTGCTCAAAATGGTTTTGATGAACCTTCAATTATTGCAGGTCTTTTGCATGATACTGTTGAAGATACTGAAGCCTATATTGAAGAATTAGATGTGGAATTTGGCGAAGAAGTTGCTGATATTGTTGATGGTGTAACGAAGATTTCTTTCATGTCTTTTGATACAAAGGAAGAGCAGCAGGCTGAAAACATACGTAAGATGATCTTGGCTATGAGCCATGATATTCGTGTGCCTATTGTAAAAATAGTGGATCGTATGCACAATATGCAAACGCTAGATTTTCAAAAGCCGCATAAACAAAAAAGTATTGCACAAGAAACGATGGATATTTATGCGCCATTAGCTAATAGGCTTGGTTTGCACAGATTGAAATTAGAATTAGAAGATTTGAGCTTTAAATATCTCATTCCTGATTCTTGGGATCATATTACTGAATGGCTTGATATCAATCAGATGGAAGAGCGTAAGCTTATTGAAAAAGTGATTAATAAGCTTCAAGGCATTTTAGATGACAATGAAATTGAGGGTCATGTTTTTGGTCGAATAAAGCATAAATATAGCATTTATAAGAAGATGAATGAGCAAAAAACAAGCCTTGATGAAATGCACGACATTATTGCATTTAGGGTTATTGTTCAAAATATTAGAGATTGCTATGCCGTACTTGGCTTTGTTCACTCTTTATGGAAGCCAGTACCAGGAAGATTTAAAGATTATATTTCAGTTCCAAAAGCCAATGGCTACCAATCACTCCACTCTACTGTTATTGGGCCTGAGGGTGAAAGGCTTGAAGTGCAAATTCGTACTGAAGAAATGCATGCTCTAGCTGAACATGGTGTTGCCTCGCATTGGCTTTATAAGGAAAGAGATAGAAAAATTCAAGACGTACCACAATTACAATGGTTACGTGATCTTGTTGATAGACAAAGAGATGAGAGTGATTCTAAAGAATTTATGCAATCGCTCAAGCTCGATTTGTTTAAGAGTGAAATTTATTTATTTACACCTAGGGGTGAAGTTAAAGAATTGCCAGAAGGCTCTACTCCTATAGATTTTGCTTATCATATCCACTCTGATATTGGTCATCATTGTGTTGGAGCTAAGGTAAATGGTAAGTTGACGCCTTTATCTACTGCTTTGAAGAGTGGTGATACTATTGAAATTATTACAGATAAAAAGAGAAATCCAAATAGAGATTGGCTCAAATTTGTAAGAACTTCAAGGGCTCGTTCAAGAATACAAAACTATCTAAATACAAAAGAAAGAGATGCGGCAGTCATCTTAGGTAGGGAAATTCTGGAAAAAGAGGGTCGCAAGCTCAATATTAATGTTAATAAAGCAATAAAAGATGGTTCTTTCTCATTAGTTGTTGAAGATTTCTCTTTGAACTCGCTTGTTGATTTGCTTTCTGCTGTTGGATATACAAAAATCACGCCAAGAAAAGTGCTTGTGCGCTATCTTGAATTGACAGGAAAGGAAATTCCTGAAGAAGACAAGAAATTAAAAGAACATAAGTCAAAAGATCCTTATGATAAGCATACGCAAGAAACAAAAGTAGCAAAGCCTAAGAAGCAGGAAGGTATTGTTATACAAGGGCAAAATGACATGCTTGTTCGTTTTGCACAATGTTGTTCTC
This sequence comes from uncultured Desulfovibrionaceae bacterium, assembly GCA_964368925.1. Classification (GTDB taxonomy): domain Bacteria; phylum Desulfobacterota; class Desulfovibrionia; order Desulfovibrionales; family Desulfovibrionaceae; genus CAYJAZ01. The sequence continues at coordinate 6,721 of CAYJDN010000087.1, forward strand.
CTCTTCCTGGTGATGCTGTTGTAGGCTATATCAGCCGTGGGCGTGGCATTGTTGTCCATACTCTTTCTTGTCCACATATTCAAGAATTAGAACCAGATAGACTTATTACTGTTTCTTGGAGTAGTGATGAACATGTTTCCGAACCATTCCCAGCTCGTATACATTTATATGTGTCTAACACAAAAGGAACATTAGCAAAAGTAGCTGAAGTGCTTACTTTACAAGATGTTAATATTAACATGCTTATGATGGTTTCTTTAGTTGATGGTAGGGCTGATGTTGATATGACTATTGAAGTGCGAGATGTTGTGCATCTTTATCAAACATTAGATAAATTACGACATTTGGACGTTGTGCTTGAGGTTACAAGAAATGTTGAATAAGGACTTTAGCATATCTAATGAAAAAAGTTATAATATCAAGCAAATACAAATTGATAAAAATGATTTTTTGCAAGAAGATATGTCCTTTGCACTTTATGAATATGATAGCGTAAATTCTACTCTAGACACAGCCTTTGAACTGAATAAAGAAAAAGAGCTTGAAGATTGGTCTAGCGTGCTTTCCTATGAACAAAGAAAAGGAAGAGGTCAATTAGCACATCATTGGCATTCTCAATTTGGTAATATGTATGCTACTTTAATTTTGCCAAAAAATTCTTTTTTTGACACTTTAGCTATTGCACCTCTATTAGGCGGCATGCTTGTTCATTCATTAAACTCAATTTTTGAAAAAATAGAAAAAAAAGTAGACTTTAGCTTTTGTATGAAGTGGACAAATGATTTACTTATCGAATGTGAAAATAAATATTATAAAATTGGCGGTATACTAGTAGAAGAAAAGGCAGAAAGAATATATGCAGG
>CAYJDN010000088.1:0-4891 GCA_964368925.1 uncultured Desulfovibrionaceae bacterium
GGGGGAGAGTTTGAGAGGGGGAACCTCAACTTTTTTATAAAAAAGTTGTGGTTCCCCCTCTCAAAAAATTCCAATTCCTAATCGACTATACTAATAACTAATACGAGTGATCGGAGTCTAAGTCTTCGTCTGTTACAGGATTCCTAAAGGTATAAAAGGCCCAAATTTGATACGCTATTACTACTGGCAGAACGCAAATTACGGCACCTAACATGAGTTTTAGAGTTAGAGTGCTAGAGGCTGCGTTGAAGACGGTGAGCGATGCGCTTGGGTCGATGTTTGAGGTGAGTAGGTTTGGGTACATACCAAACATTGTGAAGAAAACGCAGAAGAGAATAAATCCTGCTGATGATAAGAAAGCGGGGAGTAGTTTCTCTTCTTTTAGTAGAATGCGAATTCCAAAGAAACAAATGAGGGCAAGAAAGAGGAATATGCTTAGATATGGTCTTTCGCCTGTATTTGCCCAAATTGGTGTGTACTGCATTGATAAGCCTAGATAGGTTACAACGAGAACGAGTGTTGCGTACCATGTATAGGTTGAGGCATTTATTGCACGAGTGTGAATTTCACCTGTTGACTTGAGTGCGAGCCATAGACCACCGTGTACTGCGAAAATACATACAAAGAGTAAGCCGCCAAGTAGACCGAATGGATTGAGTAATTTCAATAAATTACCGTGATAAACGCCATCTGCATCAATAGGAATGCCTAAGAATAGGTTAGAGAAGAATACGCCAAGTAATAGCGCTGGTAAGAAGTTGCCGAGTACAAGTACTATATCCCAAGTTTGCTTCCATCTTGAATCTTCTATTTTGCTACGAAATTCAAAGGCTACAGCTCTGAAGATGAGTGCGAATAAGAGAAGTAAGAGTGGCGCATAGAGAGCGGAGAACATGACGGCATAGGCTTTTGGGAAAGCGGCAAAAGTTACACCACCAGCAGTGATGAGCCATACTTCATTTCCGTCCCAATATGGGCCAGCTGCATTGTATATAATACGTCTTTCACGATTGTTTTTTGCGACAAATGGCATAAGTGTTCCCATACCAAAGTCAAAACCATCAAGAATGAGATAGACAGCCCAGAGTAATACCCAAAGGAAAAACCAAATAGTTTCTAACATGTTGCACCCCCTATTGCTGTGCTAATTGACTTGAGTCGTCTTGATTTTCTTCGCTAATAGGCTTAGAAGCAGGTTTTGGTCCTTTCTTAGCGTATTTTTGTAGAAGATAAATATCTATAAGACCGAGTAATGAATAAACGCCAATAAATGCGGCGAGCGAAATCGCAACAGATGAACCTGGTACAGGAGATACGGCGTCTGCTGTGCGCATAAGACCGTAAACAATCCAAGGTTGACGCCCTACTTCTGCTACCATCCACCCAAGTGCAATTGCGATATATGGTAATGGTATTGCCCAAATGAGCGCTTTTGCAAACAGTGGATAATCTTCAATATTTTCTCTTTTCCTAAAGGCGATGAAAGCGAGTAAGATGAATAATCCGCCTAGACCAACCATGATTCTGAATGAAGCGTAGGTGAGAGTTACAGGTGGTGTATCGCCTTCTGGGAAGTCGTTTAGACCTTTGACGACTGCATCTGTTGAACCTTCGGCAAGAATAGAAAGAACGTAAGGAATTTTAATGGCTTGAATGAGATTTTTATCATTTTCTTCGTCAGGCCATGTCAAAATATACATGCCAGCGCCTTCTTCTGTTTCCCAATGAGCTTCCATAGCAGCGAGTTTTGCAGGTTGATATTTAGCAACTTTCATACCTTCGTTATGTCCTAAGAAAGCAACTAAAAGAGCAAAAACAAGAGCGAAAGGTGCGGCAATTTTGAAGGACTTTCTAAAGAAATCAACTTCATTCTTGCGTAATAAATGCCAAGATGAAATGCCTAGTACAAAGAATCCGCCAAGCATTAAACAAGCAGCGGCATTGTGGAAGAAAGTACCCCAAGCATAAGGGTTAGAAATAACTTCAATAAAGTCTAAGAGTTCTGCTCTTCCATTGTTGATGTGATACCCAACAGGATTTTGCATAAAACCGTTAGCAATAATAATCCAAACTGCTGAAAGGTTTGAAGCAATTGCTACAAGCCAAATAGCAATACAGTGCACTTTTTTACTTACCTTGTTCCAACCAAAGTGCCAAACGGCAATAAATGTAGATTCAAGAAAGAAAGCAACTGTGGCTTCAATGGCAAGCACCGAGCCGAAAATATCGCCAACAAATTCAGAATAACGTGACCAGTTCGTGCCAAATTGAAATTCAAGTGTGATACCAGTCACAACACCAAGGGTAAAGTTGATGATGAAGAGTTTGCCCCAGTATTTTGCCATGCGAATCCAAACTTCATCGTTCGTGCGAACATACATTGTTTCCATGATGGCAATGAGGACGGAAAGTCCTATAGTGAGTGGGACAAAGATAAAGTGGAAAAATACAGCAACTGCGAATTGAATACGCGAGAGTAATACTACATCAAATTCCATAGCTTATCTCCTAAATAAAAATAGGTTGAAAAAATAAATGACTAAGCGACTGAAAAATACTTTTCTGTGTTTATACTAAGTACATTAATCAGTTTTAAATTTCGTTGACTGCTGAAACAATTTTCTTTGCAAATTGCTTACATTCTTCGATTTGTTCGGGGCTTAGTCCGTATTGTATACGTAAAGGTTCGGCAATGACTTTAATATTCATTTCTTCGAGCCATTTTGTTAGAATTTCTGGTGCTTCGCCTGACCAACCATAAGAACCAAATGCAGCGCCAACTTTGTTTAGTGGGCGTAAGCCTTTGATATGGGTTAGCGTTGCCATCATACCCGTCATAGGTAGATTATTTCTTGTTGCCGCACCTATGAGCAGTATTGAAGCATTCATAAGAGCATTCATGATGTCGGCGGGGTGATTTTTTTGAATGTCCAAAATGGTGTAGCAAATCCCCTCTTCATAGAGAGTTTCACCAATGATAGCCGCCATTTTTTCAGTCGCTCCCCACATGCTATCGTGTAGAATTACAGCAGATTTTACGAATGCTTGTTTTGCAAAATCTTCATAGCATTTAAATACAAAATCAATGTCTTCTTTGCGATTATACATAAGGCCATGATCTGGAGCCATAATGTCAATTTCAATATTTAGAGATTTAATCTTCTCTAAGGTTTTAAGAACTTGCGAAGAAAATGGGAGTACTATATTTGCGTAATAATATTGTAATTCTTCAAAAAGTACGTTTCTGTCTACGCAACCAGCATAGCGATTAGACGTTGCAATGTTTTGCCCAAAGGCATCATGCGTGAAAAGAATTTTATCTTCATGTATGTATGAACACATGCTATCAGGCCAGTGCAACATGCGAGTTTCATAAAAAGTTAGGTTTCTTTTACCAATATTTAACGTTTCACCGTCTTTTAGAACTTGAATGTTCCAGCCTGTAGTATCAAATTGCCCTTTCATGGAGATGAGCCCCATTTTTGAGCAGAAAATAATTTCAGGTTTACATAATTCAACCATACGAGCAAGCGCTCCAGCGTGGTCACGCACAAGATGATGACAAATAATATAGTCAATTTTTTCAGGTTCGATATGGCTAGAAAGCCTTTGGATTAGTTCATGTGTGAACTCTTCAGCAACGGTATCAACAAGCACCTTTTTTTCATCATCAATAAAGAAAGCATTATACGTAGTTCCACGTTGTGCTTCAGAATAATGATGAAAAGATCTTAAATTAAAATCAATAGCGCCAATCCAATAGACATCGTCTTTTAATTTGTGTTTTTCCATAAATAACTCTTGAAAACTCTAACAAGAAATAGAAAAATCCTTAACAACATAAAATATACTTTATTGCACAAAAGCAATATAAAAAAAGTCTTTGTTTGAAAGCGAAGCTAAACGAAAGACCAAAATAAGCAAAACAAAAACGAGCTAATTGTTATAGAAAGTGTAGAATCTATTTATGTTAAAGCTGAAATTTTGTGAAAGGGGCAAAGCCCCTTTCGGTTTATAGTGAATTAAGCAGGGGAGAATTGTGATTTAGGAGCGCCACAAAGTGGGCAAACCCAAGATGATGGTAAATCATCAAAAGAAGTACCTGCAGCAATGCCGCCAGCACTGTCGCCTTCTTGAGGATCATACACATAACCACATACTTCACATTCATACTTTTCCATAATATACTCCATAAAATTTTCAGTTAAAGTTTAAAAAATACTAGGGTGTTTTTCTAAATTTAAAACTTATCTCTTTTGTGAAAGCTTAATTAGCGTTAAATGAACTAAATAATAGAGTGCACTTTAACTTCATATTGAAATTTTTAGCCTATAAGCGAAAAAGAAGAATTAATTTAGAAAAATTTCCAAATTAGGCATTCTTCCAATTGCCATGCAAGTTACAATAGGCACGCACTTCGAGAGTAGACGGGTCATCTTGACAAGGGCAGTGGAATTCTACAACAGGTTCATCACCTGGCTTTAGATGGAAAACACGTTGACGATCACCAAGCACTTCAATCCATTCGATATAGTGCTCTTCTGTCATTGGGTGTAATACAGAGCCAACAGAAATTTTGTAACCATTTAAAGTCTTTTCAACAACAGGAATGTGCTTTTCTAAAGCAGCTTCTTCTACCGATTCTTTTTTCAGTTTCATTGGTGAATTACAGCAAGTAAGTTCCCCTTTGCCACCACGAAACACTTCAACGATGATTCCACAAGTGTCGCACTTGTAGAGGTCAAAAACATTAGCCATTTTCATCTCCTAGGTTAAAATGTAAAAAACACAAATACTATACCTTAGAAATAAAACCAAAAAATTGCTTATTGAGTAAGTTTAAATTAGCAAAAAGAATGATTATGGTCAAGTATTTTAATTTCAATAATAA
>CAYJDN010000088.1:4991-7473 GCA_964368925.1 uncultured Desulfovibrionaceae bacterium
AGGGTTTCAATTTGACTTTTTTTAATTTGCTACGTACATTTCACAAAGATGAGCTTTGAAAAGCATTTTGAACATGGCCGAGCAACATTTTTTTCTTTATTTTAGCAATTTTACAAGCTCGATTCTAAACTATTATATTAAGGATAGCACTATGAAAATTTATAGAGATCATTTTTTTCTCAAGGCAAAACAAGAAAATTATCCTGCCCGATCTGTGTATAAACTTAAGGAAATAAACAAGAAATACAAGATAATAACCAAAGGAATGAAGGTGCTTGATCTTGGTGCAGCTCCTGGTTCTTGGAGTCTTGGTGCTGCTGAATATGTTGGGCAATCTGGCTTAGTACTTGCTTGCGACATTCAAACTACGGAAACACATTTTCCTAATAATATAAAATTTTTTCAAGAAGATGTATTTAATAGAAGTGAAGAGTTTGAAGCTCAATTAGAAAGATATGCGCCCTTTGATTGTATTATAAGCGATATGGCGCCAGTGACTATAGGCACTAAATTTACAGATCAACAGCGTTCGCTTGATCTATGCCTTGAGGCTGTTGAGGTAGCAAAAAAATATTTGAAGCCGCAAGGAAATTTTGTTTGTAAAATATTTATGGGTGGTGACTTTCAAGATTTAGTGCAAGCTATGCGCCCACATTTCAAAAGCGTGAAAAACTTTAAACCGCAGTCTTCAAGGCAAGAAAGCAAGGAAATATTCACTATAGGACTAGGCTTTAAAGGTTTTGAACCAAGTGAAGAGCAGTAGTTAAATTTTTTACATTCTTTCTATTATTTTTTTGTTGTATTTATCGAAAGAATAGTGTACCTTATGTAACATTGCTTAGAAAATCATTATGATTTATATACATTTTGGAGGGTAACCTATGTTCTCAATTTTTACAAAGGCTATGTTAGCTCTTGTATCTGTGCTTGTTCTACCGCTTGTTTCCTTTGCGGCAGAGGGCGCAGCACATCTACCAACTGATATGTCAGTTGTGTGGGTAATTCCTTTTGTGTGTATGCTTTTGTCTATCGCACTTGGGCCAATCTTAGTGCCACATTTTTGGCATCATAACTACGGTAAAATCGCATTGGGTTGGGGAATTGCCTTCCTTGTTCCTTGTTTTATCGTGTACGGCGCTTCAATTACTATTTACGAAGCATTACATATTCTTTTATTAGACTATGTTCCATTTATTATCCTTTTATTCTCACTATTTACTGTTGCTGGTGGTATACGTTTAAAAGGCGCATTAGTGGGTACACCATTAGTTAATACAGGAATTTTAGTTGTTGGTACATTAATCGCATCATTGATGGGTACAACAGGCGCAGCTATGCTCCTTATTCGTCCTCTTCTTCGTGCTAATGCACACAGAAAATATCGTGTACACCAAGTTGTATTCTTCATTTTCTTAGTAGCTAACATCGGTGGTTCTTTATCTCCTTTAGGCGATCCACCACTTTTCTTAGGCTTCTTGAAAGGTGTAAGTTTCTTCTGGACAACACAATATCTTTTAGTTCCTATGATTATGGTTTCTGTAATTCTTTTAGTCGCTTACTTCATTCTTGATACTATTCTTTTCAACAAAGAAGGAAGACCAACAGTTGAAATTACTTCAACTGAAAAGCTTGGCTTTGATGGCAAAATCAACTTCATTCTTTTAGCTGGTGTTGTTTCTTGTGTACTTATGTCAGGTTCATGGAAACCAGGTGGTTATATCAACATTTACCACGTTCATTATGAATATCAAAACTTATTGAAAGACTGTCTTTTATTAGTGATTGCTGGTCTTTCTTTGAAGCTTACTACTAAAGAATGTCGTGATGCGAACGGTTTTAACTGGGAACCTATTGCAGAAGTTGCAAAACTCTTTATTGGTATCTTCTTAAGTATGATTCCTGCTCTTACCATTCTAAAAGCTGGTACAGACGGTTCTCTTGCTGGTGTAGTTAGCCTTGTTTCTAATGCTGACGGCACACCAAATAATATGATGTATTTCTGGGTAACTGGTACATTATCAGCATTCCTTGACAATGCTCCAACTTACCTCGTATTCTTCAATACTGCTGGTGGCGACGCTGCATACCTTATGACTACAGGCGCACAAACATTGATGGCGATTTCTGCTGGTGCTGTGTTCATGGGCGCATGTACTTACATTGGTAACGCTCCTAACTTCATGGTGCGTGCTATCGCTAACGATCAAGGCGTAACAATGCCATCATTCTTTGGTTATATGGCTTGGTCAGTCGGTATCTTAGTACCAACCTTTATTGTTATGTCACTCATATTCTTCTAGAATATTGATATAATTCATAAATAGACTCCTGTTTTTTATAAAATGGGAGTCTTTTTTTAGAATGTGTTTCTAAATTAATTCTTTTGCTTTTTGTTCATACAGCGAAAAATTGTTTTTATTCACCAAAATAGTTTACAGTCACGCTCTTGCTTTGTGCATTAATAGGCATCGTCAAAAGTTTT
>CAYJDN010000089.1:0-7452 GCA_964368925.1 uncultured Desulfovibrionaceae bacterium
TATTTACTTGGTTGCGGAGACAGGATTTGAACCTATGACCTTCGGGTTATGAGCCCGACGAGCTACCGTGCTGCTCCACTCCGCAAAAAGAAAGTAGGGCTATTCGATAAAAATGTCAAGCTTTATTTTTATAATTATTTGAAATTTATTTAAAATCAGCTAAGGTGCTAATTTATTTTATGATTATATTCACGTGCCTTAATAATATATTCATCAATCACATTTATTGCATGTTCAACAACTTCTTGATTGAGTGTTTTGCAAAATTCTTTACGAATTTTTTTATCATACGCTACTTTTTTAGTGATTACTTTACAGCAAGCAACTGTATGAAATTCTTTGAAGTGGCTATGAATTTGACCAGAAATATATTTGCTAACATAGGCATCTTTCCATTCATTTTTCTTATCTTCAGGCCCCTCATAGAGATCAAGGATAAGTTTTTCCGCTTTAAAGAGTTTACCAACGGCAATTACTGAACCTGCTAAAGTTCCACAAACACAACCACAGCCGCCAACTCCGCCCCCAAAGCCAGCTGCAAGAAGAATGTCTTCTTCTGTAAAAGGAATGGAATAATGCTCTAAAAGTGCTTGTAAAACTGCTTCAGCACAACATTTATTCTTATCCATGAATAATTCCGTTACTCTGACAACATCTATTTCAGTATTTACCATAATACGCCCCAAAATTTTGATTGCGAAAGTATAGCACTTTGCATAAGAAAGGCAAGTTAAATAAAACAAGCCTTATTTTTACTTCACGTCAATTTAATATCTACTCTTGAATTTCTAAAGATTTTTACTTGACAATGCTTCAAGGCTCGTCTATAAAGAGTGTATGAAAAACGTAAACGCAAATATTAATTCAATGAATTGGTGGTGGCACACTAAATAAGTGGCCGCTTTGCTTGTGTTTAAATTATAAGAATTTACAAAGAATATTAACGCGGTCGAATGTGACTGCGTTTTTTTGTGCTCTTGCATTCGATCCAAAATGTCAAAAAGACAAAAGGATTTTAGTATGTCTACATTATTACAAAAGAGCTTAGAAAAAACATCATCTTATAAAACTTCTGTTAATCAAGGATATTACGGCGAATTTGGCGGTATTTTTGTTCCTCCAATGCTTGAAAAACCATTACAAGAATTAGCTGAGGCCTTTGATAAATATAAAAATGATCCTGAATTTATTGCTGAATTAGAACATTATAACACGCATTACTTAGGTAGACCTACTCCTGTTTTTTATTGCGAACGCTTAACACAACATTTAGGTGGTGCAAAAATCTTCTTAAAGCGTGAAGATTTGAACCACCTAGGCGCACACAAAGGCAATAATTGCGTTGGGCAAATTCTTCTTGCTAAACGTATGGGCAAAACAAGAATTATTGCTGAAACGGGTGCTGGTCAACATGGTGTGGCTTCTGCGGCGGTTTCTGCTTTATTTGGTTTAGAATGTATTGTTTATATGGGCGAAGAAGATATGAAAAGGCAAGAACTCAACGTATTTAGAATGCGTATGATGGGCGCAAAGGTTGTAGCAGCCATGAGCGGACAGCGCACATTGAAAGAAGCTGTTGACGAAGCATTAGGCGCATATGCAGCTGATCCAGACGCTTTTTATCTTCTTGGTTCTGCTGTTGGTCCAAATCCATATCCTGAAATGGTGCGTTTTTTTCAATCAGTTATTGGACGTGAAGCAAGAGCGCAAATGCTTGATTTAGAAAACAATTTACCAGATAAAGTTATTGCTTGTGTTGGTGGCGGATCTAATGCTATTGGTATTTTTGCAGATTTCATTCCTGATGAAAATGTTGAACTTATTGGCGTAGAGCCTGGTGGTATTGGGAATGAAGTCGGGCAACATGCGGCAACGTTGACTTATGGTAAGCCTGGTACTTTACATGGTTTCCGTTCATATTTACTTTCCGATGAAGCTGGCGAAGCAAGTGAAGTTTATTCAATTTCTGCAGGGCTTGATTATCCTGGAGTTGGCCCTGAGCACGCCTATCTTAAGGATTGTGGAAGAGCGAAATATACAGTAGCCAATGACAAAGAAGCTATAGAAGCGCTTTATACGCTCTCACGCATGGAAGGCATTATTCCAGCTTTAGAATCATCTCATGCACTAGCGCATGCTATTAAAATTGCGCCAAGTTTGCCAAAAGAAACACGCATACTTGTTTCTCTTTCAGGCAGGGGCGATAAAGACATGGCACAATTAGCTGAGATGAATAGTTAAAGTTAAAGTCGCTGAAAAATGTAAGAATAATTAATATTTTTATTATATTAATAGATTAAAATATATTAGGGTGTGTTTCTAAATTAATTCTTTTGCTTTTGGGTGGTATAGCCAAAAAATTCTCGTGAGCTAAACTTAGCTCTATTACTGAGATCTATTTCTGCCGAAATTAGGCATCGTCAAAAGTTTTTCTCTTTCAGTCATTTATGTTTAAATAAACTCCTTCAAGAGAAAAATTTTGTTCCTTGCCCAAAAACAAAAGCTCTTAATTTGGAAACACACCCTTATTTTTTCTTAAATTCATTAAATTTAAAGTTAAAGTAAGACTTGACATTATCTCATTGAAAGTTATCTAAAAAGGGCAAGGTAAAAGCATTAAAACAGCTTCTATCTTGCCTTTTATAATTGCTATATGGGCAAAATAATTGCTTGCTTAGAGTGTGGAATTGAGCTATTAAAACACTTTAGCTAAACAATCAACATTTATAGGAATGTGTATGGATATTTCATTTTTTCGTGGCAGAAGATTAAGACAAAGCCCGCAATTACGTTCGATGATGCGTGAAGTAAGTTTTTCAGCGCAAAATTTGGTTATGCCTTATTTTGTCGTAGAACATAAAGACCCAAATTTTACAAAGCCAATTCCCTCAATGCCGGGGCAATTTCAATTTGGAATTAAAGCTTTAGAAAATCACATGGCAAAAGTGGTAGAAAAAGGCTTACATTCCGTTATCTTATTTGGTATTCCGCAAAAGAAAAACCCTACAGGCTCAGAAGCCTATAATCCTAAGGGTATAGTACAAGAAGCTGTGCGCATGATTAAGAAAAATTGGCCGCATATAATTGTTATTACAGACGTTTGCCTTTGTGAATATACTGATCATGGTCACTGTGGACTTTTGAAAAAAACGAAATCTGGCGTAGAAATTGAAAATGACGCAACTTTAGAATATTTAGCAAGAATTGCTCTTTCTCATGCTGAAGCTGGCGCTGACATTCTTGCACCATCAGATATGATGGACGGTCGAATTCTTGCTATGCGTACTGTTTTAGATGAAGCTGAGATGGGCTTTGAAAATATTCCAATTATGTCTTATGCTGTAAAATACGCTTCTGCTTTATATGGTCCATTTAGAGATGCGGCTGAATCTGCGCCAAAATCAGGCGATAGAAAAAGCTATCAAATGGATTTTTGTAATCAACGTGAAGCTATCCGTGAAGCAAATGCTGACATACAAGAGGGGGCAGATTTCCTTATTGTAAAGCCAGCTGGTATGTATCAAGATATAATCCACACCCTCCACACTACTTTTGATACTCCATTGGTTGCCTATCAAGTAAGTGGTGAATATTCTATGATTAAAGCTGCTTCTGCAAATGGTTGGTTAGACGAAGACGCTATTATTTTTGAATCGCTCATTGCATTAAAGCGTGCAGGGGCGCAAATAATAATTTCTTATTTCACAGAAGAATTATTATTAAAGGGCTATATCTAATGAGTGAACATACACATATTGCACATGGGAAGCCAACGCACCCAATGGATGCGCCCAATTGTAGGCTTATTGCTTGGGAAGTGACTCGTTCTTGTAATCTTGCTTGCAAGCATTGTAGAGCAGAGGCACATGTAGAGCCATATGAGGGCGAATTAAACACGAATGAAGCCAAAGCGCTTATTGATACTTTTCCAGAAGTTGGCAATCCTATAATAATTTTTACTGGTGGCGACCCTATGATGAGGGCGGACGTGTATGAACTTGGCGCTTATGCTAAGTCTAAGGGCTTGCACCCCGTGCTTTCGCCAAATGGTACGCTCATTACAGCTGAAAATGCAAAAAAGATTAAAGAAGCTGGTTTTGGACGTTGTTCAATTTCAATAGATGGTAAAGATGCTCAATCGCATGATAGCTTTAGAGGAACTCCTGGGGCATTTGAAAAATCTTTACAAGGTATTGAATATTTAAAAGCTGCTGGCGTAGAATTTCAAATAAATACTACTGTTACTGCTTCAAATTTGCATACATTTAAAGAAATTTTTGAATTATGTGAAAGACTTGGCGCAGTTGCTTGGCATATTTTCTTACTTGTTCCTATGGGCAGAGCCAGTGAGCTAGAAAATGAAGTAATAAGCGCAAAGCAATATGAAGATGTGCTTCACTGGTTTTATTCTTTTAGAAAAACGACCAATATGCACTTGAAAGCGACTTGTGCGCCGCATTATTACCGTATTATGCGTCAAAAAGCGCATGAAGAAAACATTCCTGTAACAAGAGAAAACTTCGGTATGGACGCCCATACTCGTGGTTGCCTTGGCGGTATTGGATTTTGCTTTATTTCTCATGTTGGGCAAGTACAACCCTGTGGCTATCTTGAGCTTGATTGCGGTAATATTAAAAAACAACATTTTCCTGATGTGTGGAAAAATTCTAAAATCTTCAATGAATTTAGAAATCAAGCGAGTTATGAAGGCAAATGCGGTGTTTGTGAATACCATAAAGTGTGTGGCGGCTGTAGAGCTAGAGCGCATTCTATGGATAATAATTACTTAGCACCAGAACCTTTGTGCTTGTATGAACCAAAAAAAGCAAAGAAATAGATTTGAGGTAGTAATGGCTATACGTAAAATTATTGAAATTGATAAAGATAAATGTGATGCCTGTGGTGTTTGCATTCCCTCTTGTGCTGAAAACGCTTTATTTATTGAAGATAATGAACTAAAAATTATAGAAGATAGATTGTGCGATGGGCTTGGCGCTTGTCTAAATGCCTGCCCAAAAGACGCATTAAAACTTATTGAGCGTGAAGCAGATGATTATGATCATGCTGAAGTCGAAAGACGTAATGCCTGCAAATCTTTAGAAGAAATTTCAATAAAACAAGAAAACAATCAAAATGTTATCACAGAAATGAATCAAAAAATTATGCCACAATTCCAAACTCTACAACATGAAAGCAAGAACGAAGGTAAGGGCAATGTAAATTGGCCAGTGAAATTGAGCTTAGTTTCGCCTAAAGTTTCTTTCTTGAAAGATGCAAATCTGTGCATTGCAGCAGATTGTTCAGCCTTTGCTTGCATGAATTATCACAAAAGATACACAAACAATAGAGTAAGCCTTATCGCATGTCCACGCCTTGAAAATAAAGAGGCTATGGTCGAAAAATTAGTCGAAATTATTCTCGCATCAAATACAAAAGATATTTCTATCATACGTATGGAAGTGCCTTGCTGTGTGCTTGTGGAATTAGTCGATAAAGCTATAAAACAAAGCGGTAAAGAAGATATAAAAGTACAAGTGCACATTGTCACTCGTGATGGCAAAGAACAAATGCCAAAACTTTTTTCACTCTAAACACTATTTCTAATAAGGATTGATATGTTTAATGAAACTACTTTGACAAAAATCCTTGGGCAAACGCCAATCGTCTATCTACCAACTTTTTCAAAAGAAGTAGACTCGCATGTCTTTATTAAATTAGAAAGCAAAAATTCAGGTGGCTCTATTAAAGATAGAGTCGCCTATTATATGTTAGAAAAAGCAATAGCTGATGGCAAAATTGCTACTAATGGTACAATAATTGAGCCTACAAGCGGTAATACTGGTATCGGACTTGCTCTATATTCTCGCTTCTTTGGACTAAAAACAATTCTTGTTATGCCTGAAAGTATGTCGCTTGAAAGGCGAAAATTACTCGAAGCTTACGGCGCCAAACTAATTCTAACTCCCGCTAAAGATGGCATGACTGGTTCAATTAATAAAGCTATAGCCTTACAAAAAGAAACAGAAAACAGCTTCTTGCCCGATCAATTTTCAAATCAAGCCTGCGTCGATGCACACTACCAAAATACAGCAAAAGAAATTGATGCTTACTTTAAATTACATAATTTGCATTTAGATTCCTTCTTTGCTGGTGTAGGTACAGGCGCAACAATCAGCGGAGTAGGGAAGTACTTTAAAGAGCATAGCCCAAACACAAAAATTTGCGCCATAGAACCAAGCACTTCTTCTGTTTTATCAGGAAATAGGGCTGGAACTCACGGTATTCAAGGTATTGGGGCTGGCTTTGTGCCAAAAAATTTCCACAAAGAAGTTGTTGACGAAATCAAAACAATTTCAACAGAAAAAGCCATAGAATACGCAAAAAAACTTATGGCCATTGAAGGCATCTCTTGCGGAATTTCAACAGGTGCAAACATCGCTGTTCTCATGGAATACGCAAAACAAAGCAAAAGGAAAGGGCAAAATCTCCTGACTATCGCTTGTGATGCGGCTGATAAATATATGACTACATCATTATTTGAATAAATAAAGGAAATATATGGAAATTTCAACTAAAAGCATGAGTATTATTGACGATATTACTGAAGAATTATGTTCGCCCGAACTTCTAGATGGCGTGCTCCATTCAAATGAATGTAAAGCCCCCATGCCCTCAACTGAAATACTTATAGAAATTGTAAGCAGGTTGAAAGCCATACTCTTCCCAGGATATTTTGGAACTTCCACCATTCATAAAGAAAGTATGCGCTACCATACCTCCGCTTCACTCGATTCTGTTTTTCGCTTATTAAGTGAACAAATTCGCCGTGGTGGCTGTTTTGCTTGTGCCGATTACGCAAAAGATTATCAAGGTAGCGCAAACCCATCTGATACACTTGCAATCGAATTTTTAAAAAAATTACCCGAAATTCGCCGCCTATTAGCACTAGACGCAAAAGCCGCCTATGAGGGCGACCCCGCCGCCTCTTCATCTGGTGAAGCCATATTCTGCTACCCCTCCATGCTTGCCCTAACTCATCACAGAATAGCACACGAGCTATATAAACTAAAAGTTCCAGTTATTCCAAGAATTATCGCCGAAATGGCGCACTCACAAACTGGAATTGATATTCACCCAGGCGCAAGCATAGGTGAGCAATTCTTCATAGACCACGGCACAGGCGTAGTTATTGGCGAAACTTGTATCATCGGAGATAAGTGTCGAGTCTATCAAGGCGTTACCCTAGGCGCTCTCTCCTTCCCTAAAGGCGAAAATGGCATCTTAGTCAAAGGAAATGCAAGACACCCCGTCCTCGGTGAAAATGTTATCGTTTACGCAGGTGCAACAATTTTAGGACGTGTAAATATCGGAAATAATTGCGTCATCGGCGGTAACGTTTGGGTCACAGAAGATGTCGCTCCACACACAAAGCTTATTTTAAAGCAGCAGTAG
>CAYJDN010000090.1:0-7271 GCA_964368925.1 uncultured Desulfovibrionaceae bacterium
AACAGCATATCTTTTGTATTATTTTATTTCTTGAGTAAGGGGGAATGTTTCTTTTACTTATTGGTTGAGGTTGCCTGTTTGTAGGCCACCTTTTTTTGTATTAAATACATGTAGTGGGATTATGCAAACTATAATTCAAATAATTGAAGCACATACGCTTCCTATTGTAGAAAATTTAGGCCTTAGTCTTTGGGGTGTTGAGGTTCTTGCGGGCACTAAGACGCTTGTACGCATTTACTTAGATGGTGCTGGCATAGACGAATGTACAAAAGTATCACGCCTTTTAGGTTTAGTGCTTGACATTGAAGAGCCTTTTTCTAATCCGTGGATACTTGAAGTTTCCACACCTGGCATTGACAGGCAATTTTTTAAACTTGCTCAATTAGAGAACTATCTTGAGCAGAAGGTCCATATTAATTTTATTACTCCTCTAGCCTCTTGTCCTGACATTCATGGTAATGCACAAAAGAAGATTGAGGCTCTAGTGAAGAGTGTTGATCTTGATAATCAAAACTTTGAAATTGAATTTGAAAATAGTTCTCAAGTGACTATTTCATGGGACGATATTAAGAAGATAAAACTTCTTGTTGAAAATATTGAAATTAATAAATTAAATAAATAATGTAAATTAGGATTAGCCATGAATCAAGAATTGAAACTCAAAAAAGCTATTGAGCAAATTGCCAAAGACAAGGGCATTGACCGTGAATTGCTTGTTGAAACCTTAGAAGATGCTGTTCGTACTTCTGTTATTAAGAAATACGGTGAAGATTTAGATGTTGAAGTTCGTTACAGTGATGATAGCGGCGAGATTGAAGTCTACCAATTCAAAATTGTTGTTAATGAAGTTGAGAATGAAATCAATGAAATTTCTTTAGAAGAAGCACAGGCGCACGATCCTTCGGTTATGCTTGATGATGAAATGGGTTTTAGATTAAAGATTGAAGATTTAGGCAGAATTGCTGCTCAATCGGCTAAACAAGTAATTATTCAACGTATGCGTGATGCTGAGCAATCATTGATTTATGATGAATATAAAGATCGCATTGGTGAAATTGTTTCAGGTGTTATTCAAAGACGTGACAAAGCTGGCTTTATCGTAACTTTAGGCCGTATTGATGCGCTTTTACCACGAGATGAAATGATGCCACGTGAGCATTATAAGAGAAGTGAGCGTTGTCAGGCTCTTCTTATTGATGTAAAGCGTGAGGGACGTGGTCCACAGCTTATTATTTCTCGTTCTCACCGTGATTATTTAGCGGCACTTTTCCGCAGAGAAGTACCTGAAGTAGATGATGGTACAATTCAAATTATGGCAGTTGCTCGTGATCCAAGTTTACGTGCAAAAGTAGCGGTATTTTCTAAAGACAAAGATATTGATCCAGTTGGTGCTTGTGTTGGTGTACGTGGTTCACGTATCCAAAACGTAGTACAAGAATTACGTGGCGAGCGTATTGACATTGTTATATGGTCAGCTGACATAGCGACTTATGCAAGAAATGCACTTGCTCCTGCTGTTATTTCGAACATTACTGTAAGAGAAGATGAGAATCTTTTAGAAATTACAGTTCCAGATGAACAGCTCACTGCTGCCATTGGTAAGAAAGGACAAAACGTAAAGTTAGCCGCTCAATTACTTGGTTGGAAGATTGATCTCTATACTGAATCTCGCTATGCAGAACTTACAGGTTCAGAAGTGAGTCAAGTACGTAGTTTAGAGCAAGTAGCTAGTGTAGCTGAAATTCCTCTTTCTACTTTTATAGATGCTGGTTTCAGTACTTTTGATGCTTTACGCAATGCAAAAGATGATGAACTTGTTGAAATGCTCAGTATTGATATGAATAGAGTTTCTGAAATTCGTTCTGCAATCAATTTCTTATCTTCATCTAAAGAAGAAGAAAGCCAGATACGAATTCTTGAAAATATGACAGAAAATGAAGATGGTGCTGAATAGTTGATTACTAATCCTAACTATGAACCCACTCGTATGTGTGTTGCTTGCCGAAAAAAGACTAAAAAAAGTGAACTTATTCGGTATGTTGTAAAAATAAAAGAAGATGCGGATTTTGATAATACTAAGGGTCAATCAACAATAAGAATTGAAGATGTGAATAAATGCCTTGAAGGCAGGGGCCATTATGTATGTGACGATCCAATCTGTATAGATAAAATGCAAAACATGAAAATAAGAAAAACGAAACTCAAAACTAAGCAAGAGAAACGCAAGAAGGTAAACAATGGAAGATAAGAAAATTACAGTAAAAGAACTTGCAAATGATTTAGACATAAATCATACCCAACTCTTACGTGATCTTAAGCATCTTAACATATCTGCTAAGACAACCACAGGCCTTCTTACTGATGAAGAAGTATCTATAGTACGTAAGCATTACAAAAATGACAAAAATACTTCTGAAAGTACCTCCGTTTCAGGCGCTAACGGTGAAGTTATTCTTCGTCGTAAACGTGTAGTTTCTGAAAAAGAAGAAAAGAAAGAAAAAATTTCTAAAGAAGCAGCAAAAGCAAGTTCTAAAGATAGTTCAAAAGACGAATCTAAAGAAAACCAAGCTGTTAAAGAAGTTAAAGAAACAAAAGAAACAAAAGAAACAAAAGAAACTAAAGCTGCTCCAAAGGCAAAAAAAGATCTTGAAGAAGTAAAAGATAGCCCTAAAAAAGCTAAAAAAGACGAAGAAACTTCTGCAAAGCCTAAAAATCAAGCTAAAGATAAGGCGAAAGAAAAGCCTGCTTCTGCTAAAATCATTATGCCAGCGGCTAAAGTTGTTCAAACTGTTGCTGAAGTAAAGGAAGAAGCACAAGCAAAAGTTGCAGCTAAGGTTGAAGAAAAAGAAGAAAAAGCTCAAGAAATTCAAACTGTTGTTTCAGAAGAAATTAAAGCTACTGAAACTATAGTTGAAGAAAAAGTAGCTAATAAATCTGAAAAAGCAGCTAAGGCAGAAAACACAGAAAAAGTTGATGCTTCAAAAGAAAGCAAGAACGAAAAATCTGAAAAATCTGAGAAAGCTGAGAAAGCTGGCAAAAATGCAAAAGAAGTAAAAGTAGAAAAAGAAGCGCAAGCAAAACCAGCTGGTGCTACCATTATTTCTACTCCTTCAAATGCCACTATGTCTGCTGCCCCAACTGGCTCTTCTACTAAATCTATTCTTCCACCAGCTGGTGATAGAAGTTTTGCAAGAGATGGCGAAGAACAAGCAAGCACATCTACTGGCGTGCGTATTCTTTCTAAGCCAACTCAAGGGCAGATAGAAGAAAATAGAAGAAATGCACAAAACAGAAGCGAAAGACCACAAAATCGTGATCATCGCCCTGGTGGTGGATTTAACAGAGAAAATCGCGACAATAGAGATAGAAATTCAGATAACAGAGGCGAACGTAAGCCAGGTGGACAAAATCCTCGTTTCAATAATGATAATAGAGGGCCAAGACCACAAGGACAAGACAAAGACACTCCACGTCCACAGAATCAGGCTCGTCCGCATAATCGCCCTAACACTCGCCCAAGCGCTCCTTCAATGGACGCTATCGTTTTCAATCCAACAGAAGAGCAAAGCCGTAAGAAACGTAATAAAAACAAAAAAACTTACGACTCCCCTACTGAATTTACTCCACAACAAGATTTCAAAAATACAAAATATTCCTTTGATATGGACGATGACTCACCACGTCGTCGTAGAAAACCAAAGAAAAGAGATAATAAGCAAATTTCTGTAACAACAACAGCACCAATGAAAGCGGCAAAACGTAAATTACGTATTGAAGAAACAATTAGAGTTTCTGATATGGCGCATCAGATGGGCTTAAAATCAAGCGAAATCATCAAGATATTGTTTGGTCTTGGAGTTATGGCCACTATCAACTCTTCTCTTGACTTTGATACAGCGCAAGTAGTTGCTTCTGAATTTGAATATGAAGTAGAAAAAGTAGGTTTCTCAGTTGAAGAAGCTATCTTACCTGCTGAGGTTGATTCACCAGAACAATTAAAAGCACGCCCACCAGTTATTACTATTATGGGTCACGTTGATCACGGTAAAACTTCTTTACTAGATGCTATTCGTGAAACAAATGTAACAGATGGCGAAGCTGGCGGTATCACTCAGCATATTGGTGCTTACCATGTAAAAACAAAACGTGGAGAAATCGTATTCTTAGATACTCCTGGTCACGAAGCTTTTACAGCTATGCGTCTACGTGGTGCACAAGTAACTGATATTGTTGTTCTTGTTGTTGCTGCTGACGATGGTGTTATGGAGCAAACTCGTGAAGCTATCAACCACGCAAAAGCTGCGAATGTACCTATTATTGTTGCAGTAAACAAGATGGATAAAGAAGGCGCTAATCCTGATAGAGTTTTACGTGAACTTGCTGAACTTGGCTTACAAGCCGAAGATTGGGGTGGCGATACTGTTACTACATATCTTTCAGCAAAGAAGCGTGAAGGTATTGATGAATTATTAGAACTTCTTGTTCTTCAAGCTGAACTTATGGAATTGAAAGCAAATCCAGACAAATTAGCTCGTGGTCATATTGTTGAAGCAAAATTAGACAAAGGCCGTGGCCCAGTTGCTACAGTTCTTATTCAAGAAGGTACTTTAAGCCAAGGTGATGCTTTTGTTTGTGGCGTATTTGCAGGACGTGTTCGTGCATTATTCAATGATCAAGGCAAGAAAATCCAATCAGCTGGCCCATCAATGCCTGTAGAAGTACAAGGTTTTGAAGGCGTTCCTGATGCTGGTGAAGAATTTATTTCACTCAAAGATGAAAAGCTTGCTCGCAGAATTGCTGATACTCGTGGTATTAAACAAAGAGAAAAAGTGCTTGCTAAGGAATCTCGTGTAACTCTTGAAACCTTCCTCTCTTCTTCTCCAAATACTGAAGAAGCTCAAGTGCTCAATCTCGTTCTCAAAGCTGACGTACAAGGTTCATTAGAAGCGATTACCGAAGCCTTGAAAAAATTATCAACTCCAAAAGTACGCATAGACGTTATCCACGGCGGCGCTGGTTCAATTTCTGAAACAGATATTATGCTTGCGGCGGCTTCAAATGGTATTGTTATTGGCTTCAATGTTCGCCCAACAGCGAAAGTAAAAGAAGTTGCTGACAATGAGCATGTTGATATTCGTTTCTATGACATTATTTATAAATTAGTTGAAGAAATTCAAGCTGCTATGGCTGGTCTACTTGCTCCAGTACAAAAAGAAGTATACCTCGGTCAAGCAGAAGTACGTCAAATCTTCACATTATCAAAAGTTGGAACTATTGCTGGTTCTTATGTTGTTGATGGTAAGATGACAAGAAGTGCTGGTGTGAGATTGCTACGTGATGGCGTAGTTATTTACACAGGTAAAATTGCTTCACTCAAGCGTGTAAAAGACGATGCTAAAGAAGTGGCAAAAGGTTTTGAATGTGGTATTTCGCTAGAAAACTTTAATGATATTAAAGTGGCGGATATATTTGAAGCATTTGAAATGCAAGAAGAGGCTGCAAAGCTCTAATTCTTGTGTTCACGTAAAATATAAAAGGGAGAAAGTTCATTTTCTCCCTTTCTACTTTTTAGTCAAATTAGACAAAAGGAATGGATTTATGTCATTATATGTTATTAAATACGGCGGGCATGCAATGGATAAGCCAGAACTCGCCCAAGTTTTTGCTCAAAATGTCAAGCATTTATCTGAATTAGGACATAATGTCGTTATTGTTCATGGTGGTGGGCCACATATCAATGCACTTTTGAATAGACTAGAAATCAAATCTGTTTTTGAAAAAGGTTTGAGAGTGACAGATCAAGATACTATGGAAGCTGTTGAAATGGTTTTACGTGGTACACTCAATTCTTCCCTAGTTTCACTTTTTAAAGAAGTTGGACTTGATGCCGTTGGTTTATCAGGTAAAGACAATGCAACTTTCATTGCAAAGCAATTACCCGATATTGGCTTAGTAGGCGAAGTTGTTGAAGTTAATACAAGATTAGTTGAAGTCTTACTCAAAGAAAAATTCTTGCCAATTATTGCTCCAATCGCCTATGGAGATCGTGGACAAAGTTTAAATGTAAATGCCGATATTGCCGCAGCTGCTATTACAGGCGCATTAAAAGCCGATGCCTTTGTGCTCATCACCGATGTTGCTGGCGTTCTTGATAATGATGGTAATAGATTTGATGCTCTATCTTTTGATCAAATAGCTGAATTAAAACAAAGTAATGTCATTACTGGTGGCATGATTCCAAAAGTTGATGCTTGTATTTATGCAATTAATAAAGGCTGTAAACTTTCACGTATTTTAGACGGTAGAGAAGCACTTGATTTAGAAGCCATTCTTTGTAATAATGAAGCTAAGGGCACTATGATTATTAAAGATTAGCCCCAAGCCTTTAATATAAAGATAAATGTATATTTACAAAATTCTTCTATATTTAATATAACACTTTTCTCATAAGGCATCAGATTTATTATTAATAACAAACAATAAGGACAAAATATGCTTAAAAAAAGACATTTTCTTAAATTATTAGATTTCACAAGTGAAGAAATAAATTATCTTTTAGAACTTTCTGCACAATTGAAAAAAGACAAGCAAGAGAAAAAAGAAGAGCAAAAGCTCAAAGGCAAAAATATCGTTCTTATTTTTGAAAAAGACAGCACTCGTACACGCTGTTCTTTTGAAGTTGCCGCTTATGATCAAGGTGCAAACATCACTTATCTTGGGTCTACTGGCTCGCAAATTGGCAAAAAAGAATCTATCCCAGATACAGCTCAAGTTCTTTCTCGTTTCTATGACGGCATACAATACCGTGGCTATGGACAAGAAAGAGTTGAGGAATTAGCGCATTATTCCTCTGTGCCAGTGTGGAATGGGCTTACAAATGAATTTCACCCTACTCAAATTTTAGCTGACTTACTCACCATGGTAGAACATTCAGATAAACCTTTGAATGAAATTAAATTTGCCTACTTAGGTGATTCACGCAATAATATGGCTAATTCACTCCTTATAGGCGGCGCTAAAATGGGTATGGACGTACGTATTATAGCACCTAAAAAGTTACAACCACTTCTTTATATTCAACAAACTGCAAATGAAATTGCTTTAGAAACAAATGCAAGAATTTGCATTACTGATGACATTGATCAAGGCGTTAAAGATTGCGACTTTTTATACACAGATGTTTGGGTTAGCATGGGTGAAGCAGAAAGCGTTTGGAAAGAAAGAATTGACCTCTTACTCCCCTACCAAATCAATGCAAATTGTGTTGCAAA
>CAYJDN010000091.1:0-7260 GCA_964368925.1 uncultured Desulfovibrionaceae bacterium
ATAGCTTGATTGAAAACCTGCTTAAGAAAGCGACAAATCGAGATTTTAGCATCTCAAGTATAATCAAAATTAATAGCAAAATTTACGGAGGGGATCAGTCTATGGATGAAAAAATTCTTAAAGCCAGAAACACTGCTTTAGCGGTTAAGCAAAATATTGATAGCAATAAAGTAAAAAGTTATCGCCAAAAATTAATTAGTGCTGTAACCTTTAAAGATTATGACCGCTTTTGTCAAGTGCTCTTGCAGCTTTCCGATTATTCCGGGGTGATATTTAATTTTGCCTATGATTTATTCGATGATTTTGAACAAAATAAGAATATAGCCTATGCTTTTGTTAATGGTTTAAATGAGGGTAATGGAGGTAAAGAATAATGAATTTATCTTTAACAATTATCGCAAATATGACTTCAAATTACAGTGAAGGTTTAGGCAATGTATCGGCAGTGCAAAAGGTATTTCGCAATGGCAAAACTTATGCCATCCGTTCACGCGAAAGCCTAAAAAATGCAATCATGGTTTTAGCAGGTATGTATGATGATTTAGAAGTTGTGGTAGACGGAGCAACCCAAAAAAAAGTTAATCAAGAACTTAATGCCGCTAACTGTAAAGCTTTAGAGGGCGGCTATATGAATACCTCTAAAGAAGCAACCTATATAAGAAACAGCTCATTTTACTTAACTGATGCCATTGCCTGTGATGAGTATGTAATCGAAACCAGATTTCACAATAATTTGTTTTTAGCCCAAACTTCGGCTAAAGCTCAAGGGATTAATCTGCAAGATAAAAGCAAAGAATGCGGTTTAATGCCCTATCAATATGAGTATGATAAAGGATTAAAAACATATAGTCTCACCATCGACTTAGATATGATTGGCAAAGATGAAAACTTTAATAGCGAAGCCGATAATCAAGAAAAAGCAGATCGGGTTAAGGCAATTTTAACAGCAATCGAAGAGTTAAGCTTAGTTGTAAAGGGTAATTTGGATAATGCTGAGCCGATATTTGCAGTAGGCGGTTTGATTAAAAGAAAAAGCCATTATTTTGAGAATTTAATCCATGTTAAAAACAAACAATTATGCCTTTCCGAAGAATTAATTGAAAGAGTCGATAATGGCTGTCAAGCAGCCTTAATGACAGGGAATAATTTGGCTAATGAAGCAGAGGTACAAGCTAGCCTAAAAACAGTTAACATAGCGACCTTCTTTAAAAATTTGCAACAAGATGTCAATAATTATTATGGTATTTGATTATGAAAGCTTTAAGAATAATACTGAATCAAAACAAAGCCTGCTATAAAAAAGAAGAAAGTGATTTAAATAAAATGACTTACCCCCTACCCCCTTTTTCAACGGTTATCGGGGCTATTCATGCTGCTTGCGGCTTTAAAAGCTATCAACCGATGGATATTAGCATCCAGGGCAATTTTGCGGCAATGGGACAAGAAGTGTATCGTGATCATGCTTTTTTAAACAGCTTGCAAAACGATCGGGGCATTCTGGTTAAATTAGCTAATAATAAGCTCTTATCCAGCGGATTTACAAAAGTTGCTGCTGCGCAAAAAAGTCAAGGCAATGATTTTGAAAAAGAAATCACCATAGAAATTTTCAACCGCGCTTGTTTAAGCGAATATCAGCAAATAAAAGCAGGCTTGCGAACGCTTGCCGAAGCAAAAAAAACTATCCTTGATCCGCAAATTGCCGAATTAAAAGCAAAGATCAAAACTTTAAAAGAAACTCAAAAGGAGCTAATTAAAGATAGCCTTGAATTTAAGGATATGAATGAACAAATAATCATTTTACAAAAAGAAGAAAAAGAACTTACCGCTGCTTATAAGCAAAAGAAGCAAGATTTAGACAATGCCTATGCCCAATTTGCTACCCTCACCACTTCTATTAAGTATTATGAAGTTTTATATGGCGTAAATTTAATCTTGCATATAAAAGCTGAGCAAGATACGCTGAATACTATTGCCGACAATGTCTACAATATTCGTTCTTTAGGCAGAAGCGAAGATTTTGTGGATATTGTTTCCTGCGATTTGGTTGAAATGGTAGAAGACATTGATGATATAAAAAATACTAATAGCGCTTATGTGCGAATAGATAATGTTAAAGATGGTAGGGTTATTGCTGCAACTGGAGGCAGTAATAAAGCGCAAGGCACAAAATATTACTTAAATAAAGATTATACTTTGCAAAATAATAAAAGAGTATTTAATAAAACATTTGTTTTGTATATCAGCAATTTTGATACCGAATCACTTGATGGGAAAAAAAGTAATATCTATATAGATAACGATGGTTATATAGCTAATTTTATATAGGAGTGATTGCAATTAAGCAAATAAATCTTGATTTAATAGCAAAAACCAGTCCTACAAAAACCATTCGCCAACACACCGATGATTTATTGGCAGCTTTAGAAACTATCAAACAGCTTGGGCTCATTGATGATGACAAAATATACCAACTAACTAAATTAGCCTGCGAATATCATGATTATGGCAAAATCAATCATCAATTCCAAGAACGCTTGCAAAATGGCAAAAAATTTAATCCTAATCAAGAAATCGGTCACAATCTGCTTTCTGCGCCATTGGTAGATAAGGCTAATTTTATAAGCGATGAGGATTATGCTATTGTTTTAAATGCGATTATCAATCATCATCGCTATATCAATAATATTCGCTTTTTACAAGAAAATAGAGAGCTGATTTATGAAAAATTGCAGGATTTGCCTTATAGCAAGGTTAAAAGCAGCATCTTAAAAAAGATGATTGATTTAAGGGAAACACCACTTGCAATTTTTGTTCAAGGCCTCCTGCTAAGATGTGATTATAGCGCCAGTGCTAATTTAAAAATTGAATTGGCTAATGATTTTTTACTTGCAAGCTTAGATGATTTATTTGCCTCTTGGCAAGCCCAAAAGCAAAGCATTGACTTAAATGCCATGCAAAAATTTTGTCGGGATCATAGTGGGCAAAACTTGATTATTACTGCTCCAACCGGTATGGGTAAAACCGAAGCCTCTTTATTGTGGCTGGCCAATCATAAAGGTTTTTATGTATTGCCTCTTAAAACTGCTATCAATAGTATGTATCTAAGAATTAAGAATGATATCCTCAAAAATACAGATATTGATCAAAAATTAGCCTTGCTTCATTCTGATTCATTGGCGATGATTTTGCAAAATCAACAAATTGCTGAACTTGATATTTTTGATTACTATAATTTAAGCAAAAGATTTTCTTTGCCGATTACAATTTGCACTCCCGATCAAATTTTTGATTTTATTTTTAAATATAAAGGCTATGAACTTAAATTAGCCACATTAGCCTATTCAAAAATAATAATTGATGAAATTCAGGCTTATAATGCCGAATTATTGTCTTATATAATTTATGCAATTCATCAAATTATAAAAATGGGTGGACAAATTGCCATTTTCACGGCGACACTCCCCCCGTATATTCTAACTTTGTTGGAAAATTCTTATCCAAACTCCCCTTTTATCAAGGCCGATTTTTCTTCCCGGCAATCTTTAATTCGCCATAATGTCAAAATAATTGATAGCGAAATTAAAACCAATTTTATTTATGACATATTTATTGCAAATCAAAGCAAAACCAGTAATAAAAATTTAATTGTTTGCAATACAGTAAAAAATGCTCAAGCTATATACAGTTTTCTTGCCGAAAAATTGGGTGCGGAAATGGTAAAATTATTACATGCTAAATTCAGTAAAAATGATCGAACCATAAAAGAGGAACAAATACTCTCCGATGGGAAAAGCGATATTCAAAAATCAGTAATTTGGGTAACTACGCAAATTGTTGAGGCTAGTTTAGATATCGACTTTGATTATATTTTTACCGAGTTATCCGAGCTAAGCGGGCTTTTTCAGCGTTTGGGCAGATGCAATCGTAAAGGCTTAAAGCCGGCGGATAATTATAATTGTTATATTTTTACTCAAATAAATCCCCGTTTGCTAATTTCTAAATATGATAGCAATAAAGGCTTTATTGACAAAGATATTTATGATTTAAGCAGGCAAGCTTTACAAAATATTGATGGCATATTAACCGAAAGCATGAAAACAAGTTTATTGGAAAGTGTTTTTACCTATGATAATTTAAAGGATAGTGTTTTTATCAAGGAATTTAGCAATAAGTACAAATATGTAAGCGATTTATTTGTCGATGATACTGATTTTGCCGACATAGATCGTCGCTTTAGACGCATCATATCAAAAACTATCATGCCTTATCAGCTATTTTGTGAAAATGAAAGCATTATTCGGCAGGCTACTGAAACTTTAAATACCACATCTAAAAATGGTAATTGGCAGCAAATGATTATAAATAAGCAAAAGGCTAAAGCAACAGTTGCCGGTTTTTGTGTAAATATTAATCATTTTGATAGTCATAAAAATGATTTAATTACAACAATTAGTTTAGATAAATTTAATAAAATTGAGGTAATTGATTGTTTTTATGATTTCAACTTAGGATTTGTAAAAAATAAGCAAGAAGGCATATCAAGCGAAGATGATGGCGGCATATTTATTTAAAAGGTTGCGTGAATATGAAAATAACCGGGGTAATGGTATACTATTATAAAGTATGCACACGCAAATTATGGTATTTTAACCATAATATAGCTATGGAGGCAACAAATGATGATGTAGCTTTAGGCAAAGCTATTGATGTAAATGCTTATAGCCGCGAAAATAAACATATTAATATTAATGATGAAATAAGCATCGACTTTCTTCAAGACAAAAAAATATTACATGAAGTGAAAAAAAGTAAAAAAATCGAAGACGCATCTATATTTCAGGTTAAGTATTATTTGTATTATCTGCAAAAAAGAGGAATAAGTGATCTTAGGGGAAAACTTGATTATCCTTTGCTAAGAGAAACTAAGGAAATAAATTTATCGTCTGCGGATTTGCAAGAAATCGAGGCAGCAATTGCCGATATTGAGCAGATTTGTAATTATAGCAAACCTCCGCCGTCAGCTAAAAAAAGTATTTGTAAAAACTGTGCATATTATGATCTTTGTTTTATTTAGGTGTGTTTATGAAAAAAAGTTTATATATCTATAATGGTGGCCAATTAAAGAGGCAAGATAATACTTAGCAATATATTAATGCCGCCAAGGAAAAAAAGGATTTGCCGATCGAAAATATTGCCGATATTTATATTATGTCGGAAATGTCTTTAAATACGGCTCTTTTGAATCTTGTATCAAAATATGGAATTTGCTTGCATTTTTTTAACTATTATGATTTTTATAGTGGTTCTTATTATCCAAAAGAGCAGCTTTTATCCGGTAATTTATTGGTAAATCAAGTAGAGTTTTACAGTGATTATTATAAAAGAGATGATTTAGCTAAGCGCATTTTAAAAGCAGCTTCGGCCAATATATATCGTAATTTAAGATATTATAATGGACGTGGCAAAGATGTTTCGCAAGCGATGAGCAAAATTGAAGACTTGCGTAATAGCATAGACAATTATGCTGGTATTGAGGAGTTGATGGGATGTGAAGGCAATATACGGCGCATCTATTATCAAACATGGAATACAATAAT
Organism: uncultured Desulfovibrionaceae bacterium; assembly: GCA_964368925.1. Lineage (GTDB taxonomy): Bacteria > Desulfobacterota > Desulfovibrionia > Desulfovibrionales > Desulfovibrionaceae > CAYJAZ01. The sequence goes on from CAYJDN010000091.1 coordinate 5,598, forward strand.
TGATCAAGATATTAATTTTACTCATCGAGTAATGCACCCTCCTGATAATCAGATTAATAGTTTGATATCATTTGTCAATAGCCTAATATATACAACTGTTTTATCACAAATATACCAAACACAGCTAAATCCGACTATCAGCTACTTGCATGAACCGGGAGTTAGACGTTTTTCTTTATGTTTGGATATTGCGGAAATATTCAAGCCATTAATTGGTGACAGGATAATATTTGCTTTGCTTAATCGCAAGCAAATAACTGATAAAAGTTTTACGGAGGGTTTGAATTTTCTGCATTTAAAAAAAGATGCTTCGATGACAATTATGGCTGAACTTGATAATACTTTATCCAGAACCATTAAGCATAAAGAATTGGGCAAAAACGTTACCTATAAATATCTTATAAGATTGGAGGCATATAAACTTATTAAGCATTTATTGGGAGAAAAAGACTATATAGGATTTGAAATGTGGTGGTGAATTTTGTATATAATTGTGGTATATGATATTTCTTCAGCTCAAAAAGGAGGCAAGCGCTGGAAAAAAGTGTTCGGGATTTGTAAACGCTATTTAGTTCATGTACAAAAATCAGTTTTTGAAGGAGAGCTTACTGAAGCTCAAGTAAAAATGATGGAAATGGAAATAAAGCAACATATTGATAACAGTAGAGATTCTGTTATAATCTTCAAAAGCAGAAATGAAAGATGGCTGGATAAAGAAATTTGGGGTTATGATGATGATGCCACCTCTGCGTTTTTGTGATTGTCGACCTGTAATAGTGCCTAATATCCCTTGGGTAGACAAAAGCGATTTGCCTGGGAGGATGATAATGTTTGGCAGCAAATGAAGAGATGTTTAAGGTAAATTTTAATTTTGAATGCACGGTAGACAAAATGATGTTTTAAATGCCTGCTAATATGTGGTATTTTTTATGATGGATTTTAATTGAACCATATTGGAATGTAAAGTTTGATTTTCTTAACTTCTTCAAACCTAGCATTGCATTTTAATTGAACCATATTGGAATGTAAAGTTAATTGATAATATCATTGCTTAGACCTCCCTTGGATTTTAATTGAACCATATTGGAATGTAAAGTCATACATCTACAATCTTCGGTCATGTAAAATATGCAAATTTTAATTGAACCATATTGGAATGTAAAGTTCTTTTCTTTGGTAATTTCTGGCAAAACCTCCTTAATTTTAATTGAACCATATTGGAATGTAAAGATTAAAGCTTCCTGCAAGCCTGTAATCGCCGTCATGATTTTAATTGAACCATATTGGAATGTAAAGAAAATAGCCTCGCCGCCCTCTTTTTGCGCATCAAGATTTTAATTGAACCATATTGGAATGTAAAGGTCGCAGGAAATACCAATCAAATAGATGTAAACTGGAATTTTAATTGAACCATATTGGAATGTAAAGAAGGGCGCACTTCGCCACCTTTTGTCGCACGGAACAATTTTAATTGAACCATATTGGAATGTAAAGAAGAACTTATTAAGTTTTGACCTATCAGTGACTTTTATTTTAATTGAACCATATTGGAATGTAAAGTCTTTTAGCGATTGACCTATTAATTAATCCAGGTAATTTTAATTGAACCATCTTTCGGATTAGCTTGGCATAAATTGCTATATATTTGAGGGCCGGGCAAAAT
>CAYJDN010000092.1:0-7217 GCA_964368925.1 uncultured Desulfovibrionaceae bacterium
TTTAGCGAACAAGCATTTTTGACACAAAATGCGCTGTGAGGATTTTGCGTGCGAAGCATCCAAAATCTTTACTATAAAATCAGGTTTTCCCTCCCCCAAATAATAAATAAATAAAATTACTCCACATCTTTTCAAGCAAGAAGAAAAAGCGCTTGCATACAAAAATAGAATTTGCTACTTTCTATTTTATATGGAATGTCGTATGGATAGAATTGAGACGAGCTAATGATAATTTATGGCATTTTGCATAAAGATTAGGTCAGAAAAATTTCATATTTTTTTAGGCGAGGCTTCATATTTTTTGAGGATAGGAGTGTAGCAGCGCTACATGACTATTCTAAAAAAATATGACAACAAAGCATAGGGAAATATAGGGCGTTTTTAGAGCTAAAGTTTTTGCAATATACTATAACTTGGTGAATGAATAATTATGCATTTTCTACCTGAAAATTACTCTTTTAATAAATTTCAAAAAGATGGTATTGCTGCGCTCACAGTGACTGTGCTTGGGCTACCTCAAGCTATGGCCTATGCCATTATGGCAGGAGTAGAGCCTGCTTATGGGCTTTATGCTTCTATGCTACCTGTATTTATCTGTGCTTTTTTGGGTTCATCACGCTTCTTAGTTGGTGGCGCAACAAATACTGTTTCCATTCTTCTTTATGCGGCTATTTTGCAAATTCAAGTTGGTGGAGTAGCTGTACTTTTCCTACCGAGTGAAGACAGAATACAATTTATTTTTGCGCTTGCATTACTTGCTGGAATGATTCAATTATTAATAGGCATTACAAAACTTGGTAGGCTTGCGACATTCTTGTCTTATCCTGTTATATTGGGCTATACTATTGGCTGTTCTTTACTTATTGCTATAGGACAAATAGAAAACTTCTTAGGACTTTCTTTGAAGCCCACTTCAAGTACTTTTTTTCTTATTCGTGAGCTCACGTTAAATTGGTCGTCTATACATATTCTTTCTGCTGGCATTGGGATAATGAGCATAATTATTAGTGTAGCGCTGAAAAAGTTACACAAGAATTTTCCAGCTTATTTTGTCGTTGCTTTATTGATGACTTTATTCAGTTATTTCTTTGACTTTGCTGGCAATGGAGTTCACACGGCGAGTGCTGTACCGAGCTTTTTACCTCCATTATCAAATCCTATACCAACTATGCTTTCACATTTGAGTGATTTATTTATTCCAGCTTTTGCTATAGCGCTTATTTCTTCTGTTGACACAATTGCGAATGGTAGCCTATTTGCGAATAAAAAGAATGATCCTTTTGATATAAATCAGGAACTTATGGCGCAAGGGACAGCAAAAATTGTGAGTGCCTTTACTTCTGCCATTCCTGGCAGTGCTTCATTTGGTCGCAGTGCTGTGAATTATTCAGCTGGTGCAGAAAGTAAATTAGCAGCTATTCTCAGTGCTTTTTGTATGTTTATTGCACTTATGCTTTGTGGTAAATATATTCAATATATTCCAATTCCTGCCCTCGCCGCCATGCTTATTGTGACATCTATTGGCATGATAAAAAAGAAAGATATTAGCTTTTTATGGCGCACGAACAAGCAAGACAGGCTTGTTTTTCTTGTGACACTTGCGTCGGTCGTTGCTCTTGGTCTTGACCTTGCGCTTGTTATTGGTTTTGTTCTTTCTTTAAGTATTTTCTTGAATAATGAATCTCATTTGAAGATTGAAAAAATAGGGCTTAATCTTATCCATTCGCATTCATCTGAATGGATTTTACAAAGTAAAGAAGCAGTTGTTTATAATCTTGAAGGTGCGCTTTTTTTTGGTGCTACGACAAGTTTTGAAAACACTTTTCTAAAAAACATGCCTAAAGATCCAAAAGTATTCATACTTCATTTATCAAGAGTCCATTTAATCGATTCTTCTGGCATACATTCAATAGAATTATTTATGCACATATTAAAAAGAAAGAAAGCAAAGCTCATTCTTTCAGGTGCGAATCACGAAGCGCTTGAAACCATACATAATTCAGGCATTTGCACAGGTTTAGACGGCTGTTATATTGCTGGAAATCTTGTAGGAGCGATAGAACTTGCTGAATATTTGCTCACTTGCGTGCGCAACCATGAAGATCCTGATAATATTCCTGACGAAGAATTGAATTATTGCTTGCTTGATCCAAGTGAAAACGAAGTAAAGAAACAAGACAGAGAAATTAGCCTATTGGAAGGTAGATTACGACACTAGCGCCACCAATAGCATTATTTTCTGCATAAACACTAGCATTATGTTCTGCAAGTATGGCTTGCGCAATCGATAAGCCAAGCCCCGTGCCTGATTTCTTTTTAGTAAAATAAGGATCAAATAAATGCGCCAATGCATCTTCGTCTAGACCAGTTCCATTATCGGAAATAGCAAGAATACAGCGATCTACAGTGCATTTTATACTTGTTGTAATTTTAGGGCTTTGACTATGCTCAACAGCATCAATAGCATTCAAATAAATATTCATCAAGGCTTGCTTGAAAGTTTGTTTATGTAAAAGCAATGTCTTACAAATTGAAGTTTCAAAATCTTGTGAGAGTTCTAATGTCCATTCAATTTGAGTATAAGAAGTTTTAAATATTTGTAAATTCTCTTCCAAAATCGCTAAAATGTCTTCATCTTTTAATACAACCTCAGGCATTTTAGAGTATTGAGTAAAGTTTTTAATCATGTCTTGCATGCGCTCAACTTCACTAATAATCAGTTTTGTGCATTCATTAAATACTGGTTCGGTATGACTTGGATTGAATTTCTTTTGTAAACGCTCGGCAGATAAACGAATAGGGGTGAGCGGGTTTTTCATCTCGTGCGCAATGCGTCTAGCAACTTCACGCCATGCCGCAAGCCTTTCCACCCTTGTCAATTCTGTAATATCTTCAATTAATAGGATAATATTCCCATCATATTTACTGTTTATTTTTTCATGCTTCTCTTCATTCTTATAAAAATGAGGTAAATTCAAGGCTGTCAGCAATATTTTAACAGATTTACTTGTATGTATTATTTCTAATTCTCTACGCCATCTCTTATCAGGATTTTTATCTAAATAAAGACCAATAGTCGAAAAAATTTGCTCGTTTTCAAGATTTTTAAATAAAGCCTTTTCATGCCATACATTCCCCTGTATGCCCAAAATTTGCGTGGCAGCTTTATTTATATTTACAACCCAGCCCTCTAAAGTGAAAACGCATACACCAGTGTCAATATTTGCTAATACGTTTTCAATAAAAACATTTCGCCTTGCAAGTTCCACATTCGTTCTTTGAATATTTTCATTCTTTTCACGCACTTGACTCGCCATAGAGTTAAATGAACCCACTAATTGCCCAAGCTCATCTTGACCTCTATCTTCAAGAAAAACATCAAGTTCACCCTCTTTAATTTTACTTGTACCCTCTTCTAGAGCCTCAATAGGCGCCGTCAGTTCCTTTGAGAGCCTAAAAGCCATAACAATAGCACTAAAGATCATAAGTAGCCCTAGAAGCCCAAGAATGAGCGTAAAAGAAAGCTTCAAAGGCTGATTGAGCGATTTTAAATAGGCATAATCGTCAAAACCTTTGCTTATGCTCGTCAAATCTGATTGTGCCGCATGTCCAAGACTTTCAGCAAGCACAAGAAAATATTGTTTGCTGTCATTTAATGGTTTTAATACAATAACATAGTCATTATCATTCAAAGTTGACAAACTAATATAAACTTGATTGGAAAGGCTCGACCACGAAGTCGTCCTAATAATATCTTGTAAAAAAATACTGGTTTCACTTGTATGTGCAGTTGTAATGATTAAACGACCGCTATTAGGCGTTTTTTCGACAAGAGCAAGAATATTTCCTGTAAGAATGCCCTCATACTGTGAAAAATACTTTTCAACAAAGGCATATTGATTTTCAGTCGTACTTTCTTGTTTTTTTAATTGTGTATTTATTTCATCTGAAACATAATTTATTCTCGCAGTCAGCCTTTCTACAGTATTAGTATAAATACTCTGCCCCACTTCTAAAGCCGCTTCCATCGAACTGGCAACAGTATTCGTGAACCAATAGTCAATGCTTGTGATTACAACACGGTTTGAAGCTAAATACATCATAAATACAGGAATAATCGAAAACAAACCAAAGGCAAGCAATAATCGTGTTCTTAGCCTTGCACCAAAAACTTTTCTGCGCCTTTCAGCTATCAATTTTACAATATTTCTTACAGTAAGATAAAAAACAATAAGCATCAACATAGCGTTTATATTAAGAAAAATCAAAAACACTAATGAATCTGAGCCAAAATAAGAAGTTTGAACCCACGTTCCTGCAAAAACAACTAATATTAATAAAATAGCAATGACTATTTCACGATTTCTATGCCTTTTCTCTCTGGCAAGTTGTCTTTCAAGAAGCGTACTCATATTCCAGGTCCCCAACGTTTAGGTATTGCAAAAGTAAAAGTATAGTCTGCATGCGCAATATCCCAATTCCAAAAGAAAAGCACCATCTCAATCCATGGAGGAATAGTCGTATGGCGCAAACGCAAATCAATTTCCACCTTATACACTTCCTTTTCTTCAAGCTCCTCAGGGGTGAAAAGATAAGAAAGAGGATAAAATATTGAATAAAGCAAATCATCAATAGAAACAAATCTTTGCAAAGATTCACTATTTTTCGCAAGCACAAATTCACGAGTCAAAACGTCAAATTGCAGCACATAAATATTTTCAAATTCTTGTATGTTAGCATCATAAATAAGGCCATCTTTACTCAGAAGTGTATCAATGGTCATTTCAACTTTTGCGCCATCTTTAAGAATTTGCTCAAGTTCCCTCGTGTCGCTGTTTAGGAAAAAAAACTCAACATCAACTTTATTATCTACCACTTCAATGTTTGAATGAGTGAGCCTAAAGAAAGAATTCACAAAATCTTCTGCATAAGAAACATGAGGAATAAGAATTAGATAGAACAAAAAAAACAAGAACATAAAGAAAAAGGCTTGCTGTTTAAGCAAGTTCTTCATACTTTGTATTTTGTTTTTTGCTTTCATATTTTTTCCTAGTAAATTTCAAGCGTGCAGTATTGCATATTTTAAATCAAATCGCAAGAAAAGCTTTTTGTCAAAATATTTTGCCTTGCATATTTTTATTTTTGTTTTATTCTTATAGTGTAAATAAAATTTAATAGCATTTTGGCTTGGAGGAATTATGCCCCTATACGATTTTGAATGTCATACCTGCGGTGAGGTATTTGAAGAATTAATTTTTGACGATGATGAACAAGTCCCCTGTCAAAGTTGTGGTGGAAACGAAACCAGTCGCAAAGTGGCGGCACCCTCGCCTCTTTTAACAAATCCTTTCCCCTATAAAACCTCATCAAAACCAATGCCTATGGCGGCTTTGAACGATCCACGACTCAATCGTACTTGTCCAAACAAAAGCACTTGCTCCCAAACTGCAACTATTGGTGGCGGTGGCTGAGGAAAATAATTTATCTTAGTTCAAGATAGCATTATTAAAATACTAGTTCACAGATTAAATTCATATAACAAAAAGAGTAATTTTGCAATTATTTAGCAATAATCTATTACTTTGCGAAATTATCGAAGGAAAATTATGAAAAAAATGAGTAAATTACCCCTATTATCCTATTTGCTTAGCTTTAGCTTCTTGCTTCTTTCAAGCACAAATGCCTTTAGCCATGACTTAGATTTTGTGTCGCTTGCTAAAAAAGCTGGCCCAGCCGTTGTTAACATAAGTACAGAACGCACAGTATCGCAAGGCAATATACAAAATATGTTTCCTGAGGAAATGTTTCGTAATATGCCACGTGAATTTGAAGAATTCTTCCGCTACTTCGGCGAAGGAAACAATGGAGAAAGAAAACAATCTTCATTAGGCTCTGGCTTCATCATATCAGAAGATGGCTATATTGTTACAAATAATCACGTTGTTGAAAATGCTGATAAAGTTTTTGTGAGCCTACAAGGAAAATCAGGCGAAGCAGATTCTTTAGAAGCTGCAATTATAGGAACTGACCCAGAAACAGATTTGGCACTACTCAAAGTCGAAACAAAAACAAAATTACCAGTACTCAAATTTGGCGACTCTGATGCCGCTGAAGTTGGCGAATGGGTGCTTGCTATTGGTAATCCTTTTGGGTTAGGGCATACAGTAACTGCTGGTATTATTTCAGCTAAGGGCCGTGATATTCAAGTAGGGCCATTCGATAGCTTTATTCAAACTGACACTTCAATAAATCCTGGTAATTCTGGCGGTCCGCTTATCAATATGCAAGGCGAAGTTATAGGTATCAACACTGCAATCTTGGCTTCTGGCCAAGGTTTAGGCTTCTCTATTCCTAGTTCACAAGCAGAACGCATAATTGAAACTCTCAAATCTGGCAAAACAGTTGAGCGTGGCTGGTTAGGTGTAAGCATTCAAGATATTGACGAAAACACACAAAAAGCCCTTGGTTTGAAAGATAAAACAGGCGCACTTGTGAGCGGTATTATGGATGACACTCCTGCACAAAAAGCAGGTCTAAAAGCGGGCGATGTCATTATTCGTGTTGATAATAGTCCAATTTCTAATTCTTCTGATTTGCTCAAAAACATTGCCGCAAATACTCCTGATACTAAGGTAAAGCTTACTATCATTCGTGAAGGCAAAGAAAGAACTGTCACAGTTACCTTAGGCCGACGTGAGAACGCAAATGAAGCTATTCAAGCGCAAGAAGAGCAAACTATTTTAGGTATGGAAGTGCGTGCACTCACGAAAGAAGAATTGAATAAAATGAAGCTTAAAAATGGTCTTATAATTACGCAAATTGAGCGTAACAGCATTGCGAGCAAGAATGCACTTATGCCAAATGATGTGCTGATATCTGCAAATCTTGCTGAACTATCATCTGTTGATCAACTTGCAAATATTGTAAAAAGAGATGGTCAGCAAAGAGGCGCAATCTTCTTACAAGTCTTGCGTGGTGGCCAAATGTTTAGCTTGGCCTTGCCTGTTGCTGAATAGTTATAAATGAAGATGAACACTATCGGGAAAATGTAAACAATAGAATTTATTTGCATTTTCCCTAAGCCTGATAGAGAATTAAAAAAAAGCATAAAAAAAGACTTGCTTTTTTTTCAAAGTCACGCTATTACTTCTTTCTACGGCGGAAGTAGCTCAGTTGGCAGAGCACCTGATTGTGGTCCAGGTGGTCGAGGGTTCAAT
>CAYJDN010000093.1:0-7138 GCA_964368925.1 uncultured Desulfovibrionaceae bacterium
TTCAGCACAAAAGTCTTTAGAAATACAAAAAAAAAGCACACCTAAACAATAGGTATGCTTTTTTGTTAATAGCATTTTCTCAAAAAAAATTACATTGGTAATACTTTTCTACCGTGTTTTTCATTGATAACAAGTCCCATAGCTTCATATAAAGCAAAGCTACCACAAACAATACCTACATAACCAGCTAATGTGTGGATTGCATGGCTACCAGTAAAATTAGCTAATGCAAGAAGTACAAAAAGTAATGTCAAAGATGAGAATACTAATTTACCAATAAGCGCACCTTTCAATGTACCTATAGTCATAAATGCAGTGAAAATACCCCACATAAGCAAGTAGCAGCCTAAAGCAAAAGCAGAAGCAGCAGGAGCGCCAGCGCTAGGCGCTAACCAAATAAAGACAAGAGTCAACCAAAAAGAACCATAAGAAATAAAAGCTGTGCTCCCGAATGTATTTCCCTTTGTCCATTCCATGATGCCAGCAATAATTTGAGCAATACCACCATAAAAAATACCCATAGCCATAATCATAACATTCAATTCAAAAAATCCCGCATTGTGAATATTCAAAAGAATTGTAGTCATTCCAAATGCTCCAAGCCCAATTGGAGCTGGATTTGATGTAGCAACAGCTGTTGTAGACATAAAAAACCTCGTAAAAAAATAAAATATTCAATAAATATGGTGGCTTATATTTTTATAATTTAATAAAAAAGCTAAACCTTCCAACTTTGAAATGCACAATAGATTTTCTTTTAATCTACGTCAACAAATATTTTCTAATTAGGGTGTGTTAATGCATCAACTGTTTTCTATGAGTGGTAAAAGTATAACAAAATATAAATTACAACTTCCACTTCCACAGTTACTAAGTGGGCGAAGCGAAGTAGATTCTATGCATTTATGATCAAAAAATGCGGTGCCAGTTCAGAAAGTTACCACAAAAGCAAGATACTATATAATGAAGCAGAGAATTAACTATAGCCTAATCCCACTCTATTAATCCCTCTTCCATTTTCTATTCCAAAAAGCACGCTTCTAGCTAAACCCGCTGAATTAAAAAGAAAAGGCTTAGATTTGCATCTAAGCCTAAATTTCTAATGGCGCGCCCGAAGAGATTCGAACTCCTGACCTACAGGTTCGTAGCCTGTTGCTCTATCCAGCTGAGCCACGAGCGCGTGAAAAGTGTTATAGGTTAATTCGTAATGGACGTCAAGCCTTTTTTTTACTTTTTTTAAATTTATTTTTAATAATACTTATTTGAATGCACAAACAATAGGCACTTCTAAAAATCACTAATAAAAAGGTAATTAAATTAGTATGTTAAAGAAAGTTTAGAAAATCACTAATAAGTTCTTTTTTTCACGTTATTTTATGAACTATCAATGATTATAATAGATTACAAAAAAAATAAAAGAAAAAAGCTATCTTTCCAATAAAATATTATCGCACAAAGTCTTGCATTATCTTACAAAATATTTTACTTTTCTAACAAGCGTAAGTTTTATTGGCATATTGTCAAGCTTGTAAATTGAAATATTTTTTTATCTATAAGTCTAATATGTCATCAAATTCTTATTTATAAAAATTTGGGAATCATTTAGGGGGAGGATTATGTCTAATCGTAATTCTGTAAAGTCTAAATACAATCAGCTTGGAGCTCCATCTAAGCGTTTAGACTTTTTTCAAGTTCTTAGTGGCGTTTTGTTAGCAATATTCGTTTTTGGACATTTATGTTTAGTTTCTTCGGTATTGCTTGGACCACAAGTATTTGATGGTTTAGCTTGGTTTTTAGAGGAAGTGTATATTGCACAGATTATTTTACCTTGTATTTTCCTGTTGATTATTGCGCATTTTGTAATTGCAGCGAGAAAGATGCCTTTCAAGCAAGGTGAACTTACTGTATATCTAAAGCACGCAAAGGCTATGAATCACAAAGAAACTTGGGCATGGTTAGCACAAGTTGTGACTGGCATAGTTTTAATTGCTTTTGCACTTATCCACGTGTGGGAAGTCTTAGCTGATCTTCCAATTACCACAGAAAAATCTGCTGCTCGTATGCAAGAAGCCGGGGCTGGCTTGTTTTATCTTGTACTTATGCTTGCAGCTTGGATACATGTTGGTATAGGCATTTTCCGCATGGGTGTAAAATATGGCTATATTACAGCTAATTTACGTAAAAAAGCTACATTTTATATTTGTATGCTTGTTGTGGCATGTCTTTGTATTGGTCTTCTTACCGAATGGCGCTTTAGTGCTATCAACTTATAGAATTAGCTAAGGAATTAGTATGCAAATATTTCAATCAGATTTACTTTGTATCGGTGCTGGTTTAGCTGGCGAACGTGTCGCAATGAGTGCGGCAGAAGCTGGCTTTAGTGTAAACTGTCTTACATTAGTTCCACCACGTAGATCGCATTCTTCTGCGGCTATGGGTGGTATGCAAGCCGCACTTGGTAACTCAGCCATGAGTCAAGGCGATAGCCCAGATGTTCATTTTTTAGATACTGTTAAAGGCTCAGACTGGGGCTGTGACCAAGAAGTAGCACGTATTTTTGCTAACACTGGCCCAATTGCTATGCGTGAAATGGCTTATCTTGGCGTGCCTTGGAGCCGTGTTGTTCCTGGTGAACACACATATTATAAAGGTGGAAAGCCTTTCCAAGCTACAGAATTAGCAGAAAAAGAAGGCCTTATTCACTCTCGTTCTTTCGGTGGTACTGCAAAGTGGCGTACTTGTTACACTTCTGACGGTACTGGGCACTCTGTTCTTTATACACTCGACAATAAATTATTAGAACTTGGTGTAAATATGTTTGATCGTGTTCAAGCTGAAGCTTTGATTCACGACGGCGAAAAATGTATGGGTTGTATCGCTAGATGCTTACGTACAGGCGAACTTATTGCTTATGTAGCAACTGCAACTTTAATCGCTACTGGCGGTTATGGCCGTATTTATAAAGCGACTACAAACGCTGTTATCTGTGATGGTGGCGGTCAAATTGCTGCTTTAGACACAGGTATCGTACCATTAGGTAATATGGAAGCTGTTCAATTCCACCCAACAGGTACAGTACCAACAGATATTCTTGTTACTGAAGGTTGCCGTGGTGATGGTGGTACATTATTAGACGTAAATGAATACCGTTTTATGCCTGACTATGAGCCAGAAAAAGCAGAACTTGCTTCTCGTGACGTTGTTTCTCGTCGTATGACAGAACATATGCGTAAAGGCTTAGGCGTAAAATCTCCTTATGGCGAACATTTATGGTTAGATATTCGTCACTTAGGCGAAAAACATATCACTACTAACCTACGTGAAGTGTATGACATTTCTACTCACTTCTTAGGCGTAAACCCAATTCACCAATTAATTCCAGTACGTCCAACACAGCACTATTCTATGGGTGGTGTGCGTGTAAATAAAGACGGTGCAGCTTATGGATTACACGGCTTATTCTCAGCTGGTGAAGCAGCTTGTTGGGATATGCACGGCTTCAACCGTTTAGGTGGTAACTCATTAGCTGAAACTATTGTTTCTGGTCGAGTTATTGGTGCTAAGGTTACTGAATTCTTGCAAGGTTCTGATAACGTTATCAAAACTGCTGAAATTAAAAATGCTGCTGCTCAAGTGGCTGCAAAAATCGATACAATTGTTCATTCACGCAATGGCAAAGAAAATGCAACTGCTCTTCGTGATGAAATGCAAGATGTTATGATGGATCACGTAGGTATTTTCCGTAATGGTAAAGACTTACAATCTGGCGTAGAAAAACTTCAAGTTCTTCGTGAAAGAGCGAAAAACATCGGTCTACAAGGTAAAAGCGTTGGCTTTACGCCTGAACTTAGCCTTGCATTGCGTATGGACGGTATGCTCAAGCTTGCTCTTTGTACTGCTTATGGCGCTCTTATGCGTACTGAAAGCCGTGGTGCTCATGCTCGTGAAGACTTCCCAGAACGTAACGATAAAGAATGGCTCAACAGAACTCTTGCCACATGGAAAGAGGGCGATGACTTGCCAACTCTTACCTATGAAGAAGCTACCCCTTATTATGAACTTCCTCCAGGCGAGCGTGGATATGGCAATAGCACAATTATCTATGCTGACATTCCTGAAGAAAAAATTAAGCCATCAGAAAGCTTAAAGAAGCTTCTTGAAGAAAGTAAATAGTTAAAATGCTTGAAGAAACTTCTTTGTTGAAATTGTAATATATCTATTGAGGTTTCTTCAAGAAAATAATAAAGGGAGCGTAGCAACTATTATATATGCAAAGCATAATAATTATAAGAAGTTGCAAAGCTAGATTTTGTAAATAAGCAAAATCTTCATTCTGAAATACAAACCAAGTTTAACCTAATTAAACTGTTGAAATAAAGGGAAAAGGCTATGCCAAGAAAACTTCATTTTGAAATTTTTCGTTACAATCCATTAGATAGCGCTTCAAAGCCACATATGCAGTCTTTCTTTATTGAAGAATTTGACCGTATGACTTTATTCGTGGCATTAAATCTTATTAGAGATACACAAGATCCATCATTACAATTCGACTTCTGCTGTCGTGCTGGTATTTGTGGTTCTTGCGGTATGGTAATCAATGGCCGTCCTGGTCTTGCTTGCCACACACAAACATCTGATTTACCAGATAAAATTACTTTACACCCACTTCCAATCTTCAAGCTTGTTGGCGACTTATCAGTAGACACAGGCACATGGTTTAGAGAAGTTGGTACAAAGATTGAATCTTGGATTCATACTGATGCTAAATTTGACGAAAACGCTATTGAAGAGCGTATGGACAATGAATTAGCAAATCACATCTTTGAATTAGATCGCTGTATTGAATGTGGTTGTTGCGTTGCTGCTTGTGGTAATGCTCGCATGAGAGAAGACTTTATTGGTGCTACATCAATTAACCGTCTTGCTCGTTTCTATGTAGATCCACGTGATAACCGTTCTGATGCTGATTATTTTGAACTTGTTGGCGATGATAATGGCGTATTTGGTTGCATGGGCTTATTAGGTTGTGAAGACGTTTGTCCAAAACAACTTCCATTGCAAGATCAATTAGGTATTATGCGTCGTATGTTGACTATTGAAAGCGTAAGAGGAATTATCCCACGTCCGCTTTTAGATAAGTTAAATCCAAGTAAAAAAATTAAATAATCTAAGGTAAAGTAATGGCTAAAATAACTAAAAAACAAGTGCATGATGCAATTGTTGAGCTAATTGCAACTTGCAGTACAATTCTTCCTAAAGATGCCTACAAAGCCTTAGAAGATGGTATGGCAAGAGAAGAAAACCCTGCTGCTAAGGAAGTTTTCCGTCAGCTTATCAATAATGCTGATTATGCAAAAGAACAAAAATTACCACTTTGTCAAGATACTGGTACTGGAATTTTCTTCGTTGAAAGAGGCGAAAACTTTCAATTAGAAGACGGTATGTTGAATGAAGTTATCAATAATGCAATGATTGAAGCGTATGAGAAATCATACTTGCGTAAATCTATGTGCGATCCTTTCACAAGACAAAATACTAAAGATAATAGTCCTGCTGTAATTCATACTGAAATGGTTGCTGGCGATGGGCTTAAAATCTCTTTCCTTGCTAAGGGCGGCGGTAGTGAAAATATGTCACGTTGTACCATGCTTAGCCCATCACAAGGTATTGAAGGTATTAAAGATTTTATTATTACACGTGTTGCAGAAGCAGGGCCAAATCCTTGTCCACCAATAGTTGTTGGCGTAGGTATTGGCGGAACTTTTGAAACTGCTCCAATTTTAGCTAAAAAAGCATTAATGCGTGATCTTGATGACACAAATCCAGATGCAACTTTAGCAAAACTTGAAGAAGAACTCTTATCTGCTTTGAATAAGCTAAATATTGGACCAATGGGCTTGGGCGGAAAAACTTCTGCTTTTGCAGTAAAGATTAAATCTGCTCCTTGTCATATTGCTTCTTTGCCATTAGCTGTGAACATTCAATGTCACTCAATTAGACATGGTGAAGTAGAATTTAAATAGTGATACTTTTGAGTCTATATAAGCAAAAACTCGCTGCTCAAGTGTAGTTTTCCTTGCTTTAGCTCAAAAAACTATGCTTATTGTATACATATAATAAATAAAATATTCTATAATAGATATTAAATAAAATAAGGATTTTATATGGCTACTTGGGATTTAGAAATGCCGCTCAGTAAAGAAACAATAAATAAGCTTCATGCTGGTGATATTGTTAATCTTTCTGGCGTGATTTACGCCTGTAGAGATTCAGCGCATAAGCGTATTGTTGCATCGATTGAAGCGAATGAGCCTTTGCCTTTTGAATTAGAAGGGCAAGCAATATATTACATGGGTCCATCACCTACTCCAGAAGGGAAAATTATTGGTTCATGTGGGCCAACAACTTCTTCACGTATGGACGCCTACGCTCCAAAACTTTATTCATTAGGTTTAGCCGCCTCAATTGGTAAAGGTAAACGTTCACAAGCAGTTGTAGACGCAATGACAACATATGCAGGCGTTTATTTCTTAGCTACTGGTGGCGCAGGGGCTTTATTATCAAAATGTATAACTGCTATGGAAGTAATAGCTTATGACGAATTAGGGCCAGAAGCCGTTCGTAAATTAACTATTAAAGACATGCCTTTACTTGTTGTGAATGATGCACATGGTAAAGAGCTTTATGCAGTTCCAAAATTAGAAGAAGCTTTGCAATCAGCTTAGTCTAAATGTTCTATGGCTTATAATTCATGTATATGATTTATATAGAGATAAGATAGTAATATCTTGTCATAAAAGTTATTTTGGGAGGGTTTTATGCAATTATCCGATAAACTTGAAGACTATGAAGGTTTTCAAAACAAAGAAAAATGGGTAGGGTTCTTTTTAGGCCTAATTTTCTTTGCAATCGCTCTTTTATTTGAACCGCCAGCAGGCATGTCAGAAAAAGCTTGGAAATGTGCTGGTATGGCACTTTTACTAGCATGTTGGTGGTCTACTGAAGCGATTCCAATTCCTGCTACCTCTTTCTTGCCAATTGTGCTTGTTCCTGTTCTTGGATTAGGTACTATGGGGCAAGCAACTTCACCTTATGCAAGTTCTACAATTTACTTGTTCCTTGGTGGTTTTGTTATTGG
>CAYJDN010000094.1:0-7135 GCA_964368925.1 uncultured Desulfovibrionaceae bacterium
TCCCTCCCCCAAAAAACTAAAAACTAAAAAGTTTTGGTTTTCCCACCCCCAAAAAACTAAAAACTAAAACACTCTCTTAATTCCATACTCCTTAAGTACTTGCAATTTTGATAATACTATGAGATATAGAGCCATGGCAACTTTACTTAAAATACTTTGCATTATAAAGCATGGCAACGAACACGCAAGCAATAAAGCGTTTGAGGTAGTTAACTTCCTACAATCACAGCAAATTGAAGTGTGTTCCTTTGCGTCTAATGTGCCACGTTCAGAAATAGTTGAATGTGCTAAAACATGCCATACAGGCATAGTTTTTGGTGGCGATGGCACTATGCTTTCGATTGCTCGAGCTTTGCATGATTATCCTTTACCGCTTATAGGTATAAATTTTGGTAAGGTTGGTTTTCTTACTGAAATTGATCCTAATAATTGGGAAGAAGCCTTGCAAAATCTTGTTGATTATCTGAAGCATAAACATTTAGATATGCAGGATAAAAGCCCAAAATTTTTTCAAGAAAATCATAGCATATTTGAGTGTCAAGTCTATAGAAAAAATGCGCTTATTCATACTTGCTATGCAGTGAATGATGCAGTTATTGCAAGGGGGAATATTGTTAGAACTATTTCGCTTTCAATTTCTATTAATGAAGATCACCTTTCAAGCTTACGCTGTGATGGCCTTATTGTATCAACACCATTAGGTGCAACTGCCTACGCTATTTCTGCGCATGGGCCGCTAGCATTACCAGGACTAGACGCACAAATAATTACTCCTATATGCCCCTTTGCTGGTGCATTTCCGCCTATTGTTGTTGCTGGTTCGTCGAAGTTATGTGTAGAAATTATGGAATCTTCTTCTTCTGCCATATTGACTATGGACGGGCAAGAAAATTTTGAACTAGAAACTAATGATCTTGTTTATATTACTGAACACTCAAAAAAAATGGCTTTGCTTGTGAGCGATACTTCATGGTATGTAAAAAGACTTGTCGATCGTGGCTATATTAGACAAGGGCCTGGTTCACATTCAATTAACGAAATAAAACAAATGGATAAATAATGCCAAATATACATGATACTTTAAATTCAAATGCGCATAGTGAAATGAACACAAATGAGCATACAAAAAATACTGATACAAAACCAGATGATTATATCCCTGCAAATCCACTCAAAGTCTATTTGCAGCCCGAAGAAAAACTTATTGAAATTCCACGCAGAAACGCACGCACTGTAAAAAGATTATTAGATTTTCTTAATATAAAAGAATGTACTGCGCTTGTTGTGAGGGATAACACTCTACTCACACCAGATCTTGCACTCTATGCAGGCGATGAAATCTTAGTAAGAAAAGTTCAATCAACAGGATAAAAAAAATGAATTTTACCAATGAAGAAAAACATATACTATCAATAGTACAATCAAATTTACCAAGTTCACTCACCCCATATCAAGATATAGCAAATGAAGTTGGTGTTAGCGAAGAAAAAGTCATTTCTTTTTTGCAATCACTTAAAGATCAAGGTGTTATTCGTCGCTTCGGCGCAAGCATAAAACATCAAAAAGTCGGGTATAAATTCAATGCTATGGTAGCATGGAAAATCAATGACGACCTTATTGATGAAGCTGGCGAAATAGCCGCAAAAAATCAAAATATATCGCATTGTTATCATAGGCCAACGCCGAATCCTAGTGCATGGCCTTACACACTCTTCACTATGATTCATGGTATGGAAGAAAACGAAATTCAAAATGTTATAGAAGAATTAAGAAATACAACACATTTAGATGAATATGCCATATTAGAAAGTATAAAAGAACTTAAAAAAATCTCTATGACTTATTTTTAATTGAATTAAGTTGTGTACTTACTCTGCGGGTGGAACGTCGCTGTATCTATGCATAATGACGTCAACGACATCTCTAATTTCCATGAATGTTTCGACGATTTCTGGATCGAAGGCAGTACCTGAATCTTTGAGTAGAATGTCGATAGAGTCATCTTTTGAGAAGGCTTCTTTGTAGCAACGTCTATTTGCTAGGGCGTCGTAAACGTCGGCAACGGCGACTATGCGTGCTTCGAGTGGAATGTCAGTTCCTGAGAGCGCAGGATAGTCAGGGTGGCCTGTGTATCCTTTTCCGTCCCATCTTTGGTGGTGGTGTAGGCAGATATTGAAGGCAATTTTATCTATAGGCAATTTTGCTTCTTCAAAGATTTTAGCACCGCTGTAGCTATGCTTTTTCATAATTTCACGTTCTTCATCTGTAAATCTACCTGGTTTTTTTAGGATAAGATCTGACACGCTGACTTTTCCTAAATCGTGAAGCATGGCAGCTTGTTTGATATTACTTTTGAAGGCACGAATTTCTTCTAATGGTATATTGTGTTTTTCTGCCCATTTTTGGTAGAGCTCAGCCGAAATAGAACCTACACGCATAACGTGTGTTGCTGTTTCTGTTGGATCACGCAGGGCTGAGGTTTCGAGAATACGAGAGATAAAGTGGTTATCTTTGAGGTTTTGGTCTATGGCCTTACCTGCGACGTATGCGAGGCTTTCGAGGTTTGATAGTGCATCAGCGGTAAAGGGAATAATATCGCCTTCTGGGCTACGGCTGTTGATAAGCTGTAGAGCGCCTACGACTTTGTTTCCTTCTGTAAGCAATGGCACAGTAAGCATTGAAATACTTTTATATCCTGATTCTTCATCAAAGGATTTATTAAATTTGTAGGGGAGATTCTCGTTGAGTTCGTATACATTTGCAATATTGAGTCTAGTATTGTGAATAGAAACGTAACCAGCGATTGAAGTGTCGGTGAGTGGCAAGGCTTTATCAAGATAAAGAGCTTTATTGGCATCATCTTTTGAGAAAAGAGCGTCATTTTGGGTATAGGCAAAGATGAGCTTATTTGGATCTAATTCATCGAGGAGGTAAAGCGTACCGCCTTCAGCGTTTGCGTATGTTCTTGCTTCTGTGAGTATGCTTTCCATGATGACGTTATAGTCGGCATATTGTGAGAGTTGTTTATTGAAGCTACATACACGACAAGCGCAATTTGGTTCTGCGGAGTGTGTGGCTTCAGGAGTGACGTCTTTTGTTATTACCATACCTTCGTAAGAAAGTACGGCTCTAAAGGGGAGTCCTTGATATTCATGCATGAAAGTATCATAAGATTCTTTAAGTTGTGCATCTGAATAGTTCGGATGGTGATGAGTGAAGACGAGGCTTGAAGCATTTGTTTGAAGCACTCTTTCAACCCATTGTTCTTTAGTACTATGTCCCCAACCAATATATTTAGGATAGTCTAATTTGAAGTAGTGACTATCGCCTATGATGAGGTCACAATCTTTCATAAATTCAACAAGACTATTATTATTTCCTGGAATTACTTCATTTTCCCATTCATGGTCACCAGAGAAGAACACTGTCCAATCGTCGGCAGTAATTTTATAGGCAAGGCAACCACCAGGGTGGTTTGTTGGGTGAGTTTCTATTAGTGCACTACCTATTTTAAAGCTTGTTTTTGTTTCGATAGTGTTGATATTGAAATTTTGCTTGATATTTTTCCATTCGACAGGGAAGTATGGTTCTCTAAAGAGCATTTCAAAAGTACTTTCGAGTGAAGCATCTTCATATTGAGTGCCATATACATTAATTGTCCAATTATTCATGTAAGATGGAGTGAAGAGCGTCATTCCTTTGATGTGGTCCCAATGCCTATGAGTAAAGAGAATACTGCATTCTTTATTTTCTTCTTTTAGCAGATTTGGAGCTATTGAGAGAATGCCAGTGCCTGCGTCAAGGATAATAACGTCATTATTATCAGTGCGCACTTCGATACAAGTAGTGTTTCCGCCATATGTAGATTGATCTGATTTGAAGCTTGGATTTGTACCTCTAGTTCCCCATATAGTAACTTGCATAATATTCTCCAAAAATAAAAATTGTAAGAAAATTTAAAATATTCTTTGTCTTTATTGATTTTATATATTAAATTGCCTTTGTCAAGGAGCGCACAACTACATTAGAAAAAAAGCATTGCTTATTCCTATAATAAACAATGCTTTTCTATGGTTTGTTTGTAAGTGCTTCTATAAAATACTTGACTGTTTTTCTATAGAATAATTTGAAAATTTCTTAGAAAGAGAAAGATTCACCAGTTTTTGATTTGTCAGCTTCGCTTGTTGCAAGTGCAGAAGTATTGATGTTCATTTCATCTAATAATGTTCCTGCAAGGGCATGTAAACGATAGTGGCTAAGGCGAAGATTTAGTTCAGCTATAACATATTCAGCTTGAGTAGTATAAACTTCTCTTTCAATATCAAGTAGTTGTAACACTTCTTTTTGTCCTACTCTAAATTGATTGTAGAAATTTGTTTTTGCATTGATGTTTGCAACATTAGCGGCTTCAAAAAGTATGAGTTGTTTTTGCGCAGTTACAGTTTGGTTATATGCTGTGCCGATTTGTAGGAATAGCGCATCTTTGATGTCGTATAAAGATTGTTGTGCACGGCGCATTTCAGCATTACTTGCTTGACTTGCAGCTTGATCTGAAAAACCTCTAAAGACGTTCCAGCTAACATTAATGTCAGCATTCCATGATAAAATGCTATCATTATCGTCTACGTCTTTTGAAGTGTAGGCTGGGTTGAAAACGAAGTTTACATTAGGTAAATATCCAGAATCGGCAAGATCTATTTGCGATTTGTAGCTATCAATTTTTGCGAGTAATTCTTGGATTTTATAATTATCTGTAAGAGCTTTTGCTTCAACATTTTGGATTTCTTTATACATATTTGCAGGGAAATGAAGCTGTTGAAGATTATCGCTTGGGAGTGCACCAGTGATTTTCTTGTAATTGAGTTTTGCTAAATCATAAGCTTCGAGACTGCTAAGTAAGCTGATTTCAGATTTTTTGAGTTTACCATATCCTTGCTCAAAATCGCCTCTAGCAATAACGCCTTTTTTATGTCTTTCTTCAAGAAGAGTGACAAGGTTTTTATGAGCAGCATAGTTATCAGTAGCAATTTTGAGAAGCTCTTTATATGCAATAACATTAGCATGCGCTATGATTGTTTCTAAAACAAGGTTTGTGGCAGTGTCTAAAACAGCAAATTGTGAAGATTCAAATATAAATTCACTGCTTTCTACTTGAGCCGTAGTTGCTCCACCAAGATAGATAGCTTGATTCAAGTTTACTCCACCTTGATATACAAATACAGGCTCTGAAAATAAATTACGATCTCTGTCTATTTCATTCTGTTCTTGAGCCATACCTGCTGAAGCCCAAAGATCTATTGTAGGAAAATAGCCAGACTTCGCTTGCTTAATTTGCTTTTCAGCACTTTCTTTGCCCTCAAGCGCACTTTGGAGTAAAGGGTTATTTTTTAGAGTTTTTTGAATACTTTGCTCAACAGTGATAATCTCATTTGCATTCGCATACATAGGGAGTAGCAAAAAACAAAATACTAACAAAAATCGCATATGAATCTCCTCAAGATAATATATTGTTATATATTACAGAATAAATAAAATTAAATCAAGTTATTTGTGAGAGAATGTATAATTTGAATTATCTCATAAATTTCGCTTCTGCATTGTAATGTTTGAACTTTTTTTTTATTAATTAAATATCATAATATGTTAGTATATACAAAATTTTTTTTAAGGATGAAGATTATGCAAAATTTGGATAAATTCTTTCATATCAGCGAACGCAAATCTAGTGTAAAAACTGAATTGCTTGCTGGTCTAACTACTTTTATGAGTATGTCATACATTCTCGCTGTCAACCCTAATATTCTCTCTGCTACAGGCATGAACCAAGGTTCTGTATTTGTTGCAACCGCACTAAGCGCCGTTATCGCAACAGTACTTATGGCTATTATGGCAAAATTGCCAGTAGCCCTCGCTCCTGGAGTCGGTACAGCTCCATTTTTTGCATTCACAGTTGTATTAAGTGCTGGATATTCTTGGCAAACTGGACTAACAGCCGTTTTCCTCGCTGGTGCACTCTTCATCGTTCTCTCGCTCACAAACTTTAGAGAAGCAATCTTCAATAGCGTGCCAATGGAATTAAAATACGCTATATCAGCAGGTATCGGTTTATTCATTGCCTTTATCGGCTTCCAATCTGGCGGCATTATCATAAATAATGACGCAACCCTCGTAGGTATGGGCGACCTTACATCAGCCGGGCCATTACTCACTATCATCGGATTTGCACTCATATCTGTCCTACTCGTATTAAAAGTTACAGGTGCACTCCTCATCGGTATACTTCTCACAGCTATCATCGGTATCCCAATGGGACTCACAAACCTCGCTTCACTTTCTAATGCTTCATTCTTCTCACTTCCAAGCATAAGCCCAACATTCTTCAAACTCGACTTCACAAACGTGTTCTCAATGGATATGTTCATCATAGTCTTTACCTTCTTTCTCATCAACCTTTTTGATACACTAGGAACACTCGTTGGCGTTGGCTCAAAAGGTAATTTACTCAACGAAAAAGGCGAATTACCACAAGCTAAAACTGCCTTCCTTGTTGACGCTATCGGTACTTGCGTAGGTGCTGTGCTCGGTACCGCTACCGTTACATCATACGTAGAAAGCGCTTCAGGTATCGCTGCTGGCGGTAGAACAGGACTTACAGCTCTCACTGTTGCAGGACTCTTCTTCTTAGCCCTCTTCCTCTCTCCACTCTTCCTCATCATTCCATCTCAAGCAACCGCTCCAGCACTCATTATGGTGGGCTTGTTTATGGTGTCCTCAATTACAAAAATTAACTTCGAAAATTATACCATAGGTATTCCATCATTCCTCATCATTATAGGTATGCCACTTACTTACAGCATAACCTATAGTATCGGTTGGGGACTTATTGCATACGTATTCCTTATGGCTGTTAGCGGTAAAATCAAAGAAATTCACCCAGTTATGTACCTCATTTGCGCCATGTTCGTTTGGCAATTCGTTGTAGCATAATAGCAAAATTTATAAGAATTACAGAAAAGAAGGTGTACGAAAATACATCTTCTTTTTTTTGTTGCACTATATTGTATTTTATTTTGTATGTTCTTTTTTTTTGCCTCCGGCGGCCAAAGGACCACTTGGCCCTTTGGAAACCCCTATG
>CAYJDN010000095.1:0-7132 GCA_964368925.1 uncultured Desulfovibrionaceae bacterium
TTGGAAGCTTTTTTTATAGGAATTAAAGAAGAATTTTTTAATCTAAAATGATATTGAATTCCATCTTCGACATTGAAGAAATCTATGTGTTCAGCCTCTAATAGAGCCAATTGCTGCTGAAATTCACTCACGAGAATTTTTTCTGCTTCTTCAACTTCTTCAAAGGTGAGTTCTTCGTCAAATAGAATTTTTGAATATATTTCAATAGGATAAACTGCCATAATCTATTCCTTATTTTTCTTGTCATTTATTGAACTTTAATTTAAACTAATTTTTGAAAAATAACAAGTAAAGAAAAAACAAGTAAAATCGGATAGAATTGTTTCCATCGCCAAAGAAGTTTAATTTATAAAATTTATTTACACACCCTAAAAGCAAAGCACAAAGAAATGCCAAAAAAAACTGCTATACAACTAATATTAAATCAAGGACTTATTTCCTCAAAGGAAGAAGCAACTGCCCTCATAATGGCGGCGAAGCTTGCCGCTATTCCATTAGGCAAAGAGGAAAATTATAAGCGTGAAGAGCTTATCATTGTGTCTAAAGCTGGTGATATGTATGATATAAACACAAGTTTTTGCCTTGTGAACATAAATAATTATGTCAGCCGTGGTGGAGAAAAGCTTATAACAGCCCTAGAATATTTCAATTATTCACCTAAAAACGCAATTTGTCTTGACGCTGGTGCTTCTACTGGCGGATTTACTGATTGTCTGCTACAGCATGGAGCAAAAAAGGTATACGCTATTGATGTTGGAACTTTGCAATTACATGAAAAATTGCGTAGAGATGATAGAGTTATTTCTATGGAAAACACGAACTTACGCTTTGCACCAAAAGAAATTATCTCTGAAGAAATTGATGTTCTTGTGGGCGATCTATCCTTCATATCGCTCACTATGATTTTACCAAACTGCATGCAGTGGCTAAAGAAAGGTGCTGATATTTTTATGCTTATTAAGCCGCAATTTGAGGTTGAGCCACACATGACCGTAAAGGGTGTTGTCAAAGATGAAAACTATAGACAATACGCTATTGACAAAGTACTTAATTTTTGTAAAGAAAATCTACCACTTGAATTTCATGGCATTGTGCCATCTAAGATAAAAGGGCCTAAGGGCAATCAAGAATATATCGCCTATTGGAGCAAGAATGACTAAATTAGATATAAATCCCAATAAGATACTTCTCATTCAACAAAGGCAATTAGGCGACGTGCTTCTTGCTACGCACACGCTCGCAAAACTTCAAGAAAGATTTCCACATGCACAAATTGATTTTCTTACAGAAAAAAAATGCGAGCAGATCTTACAAAATAATCCTAATATCACAAATACTTACTATTACAACAAAAAAGAGCAGTCAAATATATTTAAGCAAATTGCCTTCTACAAAAAATTAGCAAAAAATAATTATGATTTGCTTATTTCCTTACAAAATCTCCCTCGTTGTTTGCTTACGGCTTTTTTTTCAAAAGCCAAGCACAAAATTGGTTTAGAAAATGTTTATTTTTATAATAAATTTTATTCACAAAAAAAGCATAAATCTACAAAAACTATAGCTCTAGAAAATTTATTTTATAGCAAGCTTTTTTATACACAGATGATCAAACCCACTTCTCATTTTTCTGGAGCAAAAAAGCTTCATGTATTAGAACCCTTTGGGATAGAAGCCTATGAAGAAGCACAGCCTTATTGGTATTTCAAAGAAGAAGAGCGCATAGAAGCAAAAAAAGTATTATTAGAAAATAATTTAAAAAATGATGATTTACTTATCACAATGGACGTGACAACTAACAAACATTCTCGCCGCTATCCTAAAGAATATTATGCACAAATTATTCATGCCATACAAAATAAGTTTTCAAATGCAAAATTTCTTTTCCTGCGCTCTGAAAGTGAAGAAAGTGAAGTAGCTGAATATATTGAACTTTTAAAAAATAAATCTTCTATAATTCTTCCAAAACCTTGCCCATCTATAAGGATTTCGGCGGCGCTTATGGCTGAAGCGAAATACCACATTGGCAATTGTTCATTCCCAAGACATTTGGCTGTGGGTCTAGATATTCCCTCTACTATTCTCATTGGTGCAGGTGAAAGCATTTGGGACTATCCAAGCGAGAAATTTTTCCGTTTTCATGCACTTGTTAAAGAAATTCCAAATAATGCTGAATATTTAGAAAGAAATGATTTTATTTGGCTTTCTCCTGACAAGATTATGCCAGAAATTCTTGAACACATTGAAAAATTTACACAATAATTAAAGCAACTTAGATCAGTTTTCGCAATACTTTTGAAAAATGCTCTAAGGTTTTTATAAAAAATTATTTATAGATTCGTTCCCTAGTTTGCTATAGCATTTCGCACAAATAAAAAACTCCCTATTTTAGATGATTTCTAAAAGGGAGTTTTTTACGGCAATTTTTCTATATATCTATATTATATGGAAAATTTATTATTATGGTAATTTCGTTTGCACATTAGGGCGAAGTTCTCTATTTGGATCTTCAAGACCTAACATGGGATAAATTTCTTCAGTAATTGAGATACTTGCGGCCGCTTTCGCTAGCACTTCATTTGTTGGCACATGTAAAAGACTCATATTATAGCGCACATGCTTTGAAGTGATGACATAGGTTCCTACAAGCACAGCTATACTATCAGTTTCGTTTTCGGCTAATTTACTATATTCACGAGTAAGCAGAAATTCGCCATTGCGTGGCTCTATATATAAAATTTCGCCTTTACGTAATTCATTGACTTTATAGCCTTTTTCCACAAATAAAGTAGAAATTTCTTCAGTCATTTGCTGCGAAAGCAAGTTAGATTTATCAAAATTATCTAAAGCAACTGGCAATGTGCACACTATAGTAAAGTCGCTTTTCGGCAAGATTTCATCAATATATTTTTCATTGATTTGAATATCAAGTGCGCTTGTGATTTCTTTTGCTGCCTGTGGTACTGTTGGATAGAGCAATATTTCCCAACTAGCCGCCGCCGCAAGAGGCAAGAGTAAGGACAATAAGAGCAGTAAAATAAGTGCGAATGATTTTTTTCTTAACATAATAACCTTCAATTATCGTCTTGATTTTATTTGTAAATCAACAATAAATAATTCACGTTCTAGCCATTCTTGTTCTTCGGTGGTTTGAGCTGCTGCAAGGGCAAGTAAGAAATATTCTTTTGCGATTTCATATCTACCATCAGCTTGCAAGGCTTTACCGTATTGCCAATTTGAACCAGCTGAATATTCAGCTAAGTTATACTCTTTACTAGTTAAAACATAACCATCATAGCTAGAGTCTTGAGCGCAACCATACAAATTTATGCAGGCTACAAACCATAAAGCTGTAATATACTTAGAATTCACATTCATTACTTTCTCCTTACCTTGAGCGCCCCTGAAGCCAAAGCTGGCATTGGTGCAGCTTCTGGTTCTGGTGGAAGCGTGGTCATACGTGAAAGTAGGCCAGTCATTGGCAACACCATTTGGGCAGTTCGCAGGACTAATCCATTTGGTTTTACAAGGCGGGCGTTGACAAAAACTGCAAGATCATCAACATAATATGTCCCTACTAATAATACGTCATTGCGATTTTCAAGGCCGTATTTAAATTCTGGTAAATTTCTTGATAAAACCAATTCACCTTGAGCATTTATAGTGATTGCATTGTCTAATCTAT
This sequence comes from uncultured Desulfovibrionaceae bacterium, assembly GCA_964368925.1. Classification (GTDB taxonomy): domain Bacteria; phylum Desulfobacterota; class Desulfovibrionia; order Desulfovibrionales; family Desulfovibrionaceae; genus CAYJAZ01. Next base: position 3,683 of record CAYJDN010000095.1, read on the forward strand.
ATTCTAAAACAGGAAAAGCACGCACATTAAATTCATACATTAGTGCTTCTGAAAAATATCTACCTAGTGGTGAAGTGAGTCCAAAATCGTCTAAATTTGTAAAAGAAGTGGGTATTGCTATGCTTCCAACCAAGGCTTCATTTGAATAGGTTTCAAGAAGTTGGCTTGCAAGCTCTCTAATTTGTAATTTGAGTTCACGAGCTTCAAAGTCTTCTGCGTGGCGAACTTTAGGCGATACTCGATTCATTTCACGAGGGGATTGTGGATAGTCGTATTGCACACTTTCATTGGCATTAATACGTACATGCGTAGTAACTTTCGTGCTTTCCGCTCGCACAATATGGGCTGAGCCAAAACTCATAAGAATGACAATGAAAGGAATAAGATATTTATAAAATTTCAGCATAATCGCCCCCCTGCACACAAATACAGATTGATTTTAGTAAATGGCTACATTTCTGCTTTCATTCACTTCCAACATGCTAAACGTCATTATTCAGAAAAACTTTAGAGGTTAACCGCAGAAAGCTGTCTATTAACATAAGCTAAGACGTCACGGCCATCACTCTTCCCATCTAATAAAATATTTATATCATTTAATAAATAAATTCGATATCTTCCGTGTTGAAAAACGGAATGTACCCCTCTTCGTCCTAATTGCAATTCATCACGAGCTTGCGAGCCAAAAACAAGTATATGTTGTACTTTCACCCTCGCAATTGCCGACCAGAAGAAGCTTTTATCATCAAAAGTAAAAAGTGAACCACTTTCATGAGCTTTATCATAAGGAATGAAGACATGTGTGCCATGTGGTCTTGCAAGTTCTTTTATAAACTTACCAATAAGAGCTTGTCTTTCTTGATTTTTTCCTGCACCATCAAACATATCGGCGTGCAAACCAGTATAGGTCCATGCGACTTTCGGGTTTTGATGTTTCATAATTTTTTGCCACATATTTTCCCAATCTTGCGGCCATTCAAAATCATTCAAAATATTTTTATAGAGTGGTACATTTTGAGCTTCTTGATCTCGAGCTTCTTCGGAAGTACGTGGTGAGGAAATTAATTTTTCTTCTTGTTTTGCTACTTTTTCTAAAGCTTGATTATAAAGATTTTCTTTTCTAAATTCAAATTGAGTATCTTTCGGTATTTGCGGAATATTTTGAATGATTTGTTTAGGTTTTACTTTAGCTTTACTAAATTTCAACACATCTTTTCTTGCAGGATCTGAAAGCAAGAGCAAATCAAAACCAGCTTCTTGCCAGAGTTTTGAATAAACTGTTTGAGTTTTAGCATAATTGAGCATTTATATAACAACCTAATAAGTCAATAAAATTTAATACATTGAGGGCAATATCCAAGAAAGAATATTCCATGCAACTTCAGTTTTTGGAAGCACTGGCCAATGCTCTTCACGCCCCAACTGATCTGCCACAAAAACTTTATTGTTGTCAGTCGCAAAGCCATCAATAATAGCATTACCTACTATCATATCTGCATTTTTGAAATACATTTTCTTCACAGCTAAAGTTGCAAGTTCGTCAATTGAATTCACGTGTTCAGCCGCAAAGCCAATAACTTTTTGTTGCGCTTTTTTCTTAGCGGCCAATGTTTTTAATATATCTTCATTTGGATAAAAAGACAATGAAAAACCATCTTCAGCTTGATCTTTATGGAACTTACCATTTTCATGTTCTTCGGGTCTAAAGTCGGCTACAGCAGCAGTAAAAATGCCTAGATCTACACTTTCCCAATGTTTTTGAGCTTCTTCAAGCATTTCTTTTGCACTCACCACTTTATGCACTTCAAATAAATCATCTATAGGATATTCCAATTGCACATTAGCACAAATTGCGTGTACATGAGCGCCTCTAAGCCAAGCCGCTATCGCTAGGCTCATGCCCATAATTCCAGTACTGCCATTTGTCCAAAAACGTACTGTATCAAACTTTTCTCGTGTTGCACCTAGTGTTATCATTAGAGTTTTACCAGCAAAATCTTGCTTCGTAACAGCCTTTAATCCTTGAAGAAAAAGAAGCGTTTCATTTGCTAGTCGGCCTTCGCCTTCATCATTACACGCAACCTTGCCTTTTTCTGGCCCTACAAAGATAACTCCACGACTTTTTAGTATGCGTACATTTTCTTGAGTCGCCTCATTTGCCCACATAATAGGGTTCATCGCAGGCGCAATCACAAGAGTTTTATTGAAAGCAAGCGCTTGTGCTGCAAGTAAAGTATTGGCTCTACCAAGAGCAATTTGCGCTATTGTATCAGCGCTTGCTGGCGCAATAATAAAAGCGTCAGCGTCTTTATTGGGCGCAAGGTGAGATAAAGGATTTTCAAACATATCATTATACACTGGCTTTGCGCCAAGAGCTTCAAAAGTCAAAGGACTAATAAATTTCTTGGCCGCATCGCTCAATGTCACACTTACTTCTATGCCCGCTTTTTGCCAAAGGCGCATCAGCTCAATACTTTTATAAGCCGCAATAGAACCTGTAATACCAAGGTGAATTTTCTTCATTTCTGGCAATTCAAATAATAGATGACTTTGCATTATATACTCCATATAGCTATGATTATACAATTAAACTTCAAAGTCAACATCACTCATGCTGAGGCTATGGCTTGAAGCAGGCTTTATTTTCTAATGCTACTTGGCAATAGTTTTTCATCGTTCACAGGATTTGTCGTCGATTGTGATGGCGAAATATAATAGAAATCGCCGCTCTTTGTTGAATCAATATTATGATTCCAGACATCAAGACGCACATCAACAATACGCTTACTAATATTTACTATAGCAACCCTTTTATCTAGCTGATATACTTGAGTTATTTTAGTTCCATCACCAGTAGTTTCAGAAGTAGTCAAAGTCCAAAAATGATCATACATATTTTGCTTCATTCTTTCACTAAGGATATTAATTTCAAAATTCCCAGTATAGACTTCCACGCCTTGCGTCATATCATCAAGAAATTTTACATCTGAAAACCTTTTATTATTAATCATACCATCAGGGATAGGAATATCGGCAAATCTGCCATAGAAGATATTTTTATCAAATATTTCACTTCTTACCCTAGATCCACCAGCAGTATAATATATAGGCTCTTCAACTTCCTCAACGACTTCCACCACAGGAGCCACTTCCTCTACAGGAGCTGGCTCTATAACGGGGCTAGGTTCAACATCAGAACAAGCCACAAGAAATGAATGAGCAAAAACAAGACACAAAGCTTTTAAAGCCGTTTTAGTATGAGTAGACATGAAAAAATTCATATATTTCACCTATTCTTGATTTTAATCTTCGTTTTATTCTTCATTTTCAGTTTTTACTTCTTCAATATCATATTCATCATCATATTCATCAACTAAGACTTGAGAATCACTAGCAAAGTTTTCAAAACTTGCTTCTTCTGCTTCAAAACTTGCTTCTTCCGCATCAAAA
>CAYJDN010000096.1:0-7105 GCA_964368925.1 uncultured Desulfovibrionaceae bacterium
TAAAGATAATAATAAAAATCTCCCTCGAGCATAGGATTATCTTTAAATTTCAAAAAAACTAGCGACATTAAAAGTTTGGTTTTCCTTTCCCCCAAAAAAACTAATCCCCTTTGCTGCTCACCCACTTGTGTGCAAGCTCGTAGAGGCCTTCGGCTAGGGTTGGGTGCGCATGCACTGTGTGAGCTATATCGTAGAGGGTGAGTCCTTTTTCTATTGCTAGTGTGGCTTCGGCTATGAGGTCGGTGGCGTGTGCGCCAGCTATATGACAGCCTAGGAGTTTACCGCTATCTTTTTCGATAATACATTTGAAACAGCCAGCTAGTGCGTTCATTGCTTGAGATTTTCCTAATTCTCTGAATTGAAAAATTGGGCATTCCACGTCGATATTTTGTTCTCTTGCTTGGGCTTCGCTTAGTCCTACAGCTCCAATTTCTGGAGAAGTGAAGATAGCGGAGGGTATGCAATTATAATTTACTGGATTGAAATTATTAGTGAAAATTTTGTTTATTAAACTTACAGCTTCTGCTGAGGCAACGTGAGCGAGCATTATTTTTTCAGGGCCGAGAACATCACCAATAGCGTAAACATTTGAAATATTGGTTTCATAATATTCATTTGTTGTGATAAAGCCACGTCTATCGGTATTTAGCCCAATATTTTCAAGCCCTAAGCCCTCAGTATTGCTTGCACGTCCAGCGCAAATGACAAGCACATCGGCGGATATTTCAATTTCTTCTTTGGCGTATTCGGGTACGGAATCGACAAAAGGAGAGGCCGCAAGAGTAGCAATAACTTTATTATCTTCGATACGGCTGGCGCTGACTATGCGACAAAGCTCCTGTTTTATTCCACTTTTCTTCATTTCTCTTTGAAGAATTTTTGACATTTCTTCGTCTAGTGATGGAATTGGAAGAAGGCGACTTAGGCCTTCGACAATAGTTACTTCAGTTCCAAAAGCCGAATAAATTCCAGCGAGTTCGCAACCAATCACGCCACCACCGACAATGATCATACTTTTAGGTACTTCTTGCAATTCAAGAGCATCATCAGAAGAGATGATATATTTATGATCAAATTTGAGGCTTGGTAGATCGCTTATGCGTGAACCAGTTGCAATGATTATTTTATCGCTTTCAATGTCGAGAATTGTGCCGTCTGCCTGACTTACTTTTACAAGGCTTGAGGAAATAATTTCGCCACGTCCTTTTACTACATTAATCTTGTAATTTGCACAGGATTTTTGAATACCATTACGTAAGATTTCAGTAACTTTCGTCTTTCTTTGGACAAGTGCAGGCATATCAATTTCTGCTGTACCACTAGAGTTGATGCCAAAAGATTTTAGGTTGTGCGCTATTTCTAATGCTTCAGCAGAAGATTTGAGTGTTTTGGTTGGGATACAGCCATAATTTAGGCAAGTGCCGCCTAAGTGGTCATATTCGATTAATGTTACTTCTGCCATATGTTTTGCGGCTTCAAAAGCGGCTATATAGCCACCAGGGCCTGCTCCAATAATTGTGATACGCATATTTGCCTCATATTTGTTTTTTTATTTTGAAAAATCATAGTATAATGACACTATCTATGCCTTATTGATTTTTCCTTCATGTATTGTGAAAAGAGTTGCATCTTGCACATTTTCTTGAAGAATGTTCGCAATGTGTTGATGACAAGTAAAGAAAAGGATTTGTTGATTTTGTGTTTGTGTAAAATGGTTAAGACTTTTGGCTGTTTGCGTTGAACGCAATGTGTCAAAATTTACTAAGATATCATCAAAAATCAGTGGCAGTGGTTCTTTGTAACTTGCTATATTTTTGATATGCGCTAGCCTTAACGCAAGGTAAAGCTGTTCACGAGTTCCTTGGCTTAACTGCTCTGGCGTATGCGGAATGCCACGTTGAGGATTGAGATATAATGTCCCATCTTCAATTGAAGAAGAAATATTCGTCCAACGACCATCGGTGATTTGTTCAAAAATTTCAGAAGCTGTTTTAATAAGCTCTGGCTGATTTTCTTTTTCAAACTTCATTTTTGCTTGCTGAATCAAAGATTTAGCCACAGCATAGCTCAAATAATCTTTTAAAGCTTTTTCGTTTTGCTCTTCAATGCTGATTTGTTCTTCCTTTAAATCGCTAAGAAGAGAAGAACTCTCAACTTGTAAAATTTGGGCTTTATTTTCAGCTATTTCTTTGTTTTTTATCTCTTTTTCTTTTTGAGTTTCTTCAAGATTTTTCTCTAAAGTATCTTTTTTATACTTTAATAAAGGTAAATCAAGTCCATCAAAAGTTGCTAAAAATTCAATTAAAGAAGTATTGCCTGCGAAAAATTGCAAAGTATCTTCAAGGCTTTGCTTTCTTTTATTTAAATTTTGGAATTCAACTATATACCTTGCTTTTTCTTCAAATTCTTCTGCGCTTGTCAAATTTGCTTCTTCAAGCAAGTGATTGATAGATACATCTATCTCAACTTCTTCTTGCTGACTTTGATGAATTTCATCATCAATTTGAGCTATTTGCTCTTCTATAGTCAATTTGGCATGGAAAAGTTCTTTCGCTTTTATGGCTTCATTATAGAGTAAGTCCATGCTTGCAAGGCAATCAATTTGCTTATCAAGAGTGTAGAGTGGTGTTCTATTGAGCTGTGCAAAAATGGTTAAAAGTGGCTTTGCCAGCTTATCTCTTTCTTCTTCTTGCACTCGCTTATCTTGCTGTAATTCTTCTAACTTTGCTTTTGTTTCACGGCATTTTTCAATTTGCCCAAGAGCCGTTTTAGCGCTTTGCGGGCTAAGATTATCACTGAGTTTTTGCTCACGTAAGTATAGGCGCCAATTTTCTTGTAATAGGCTATATTCATGAGCAATTTTCTCTTTTCTCTCTTCTTCTTCGACAAGAGCATTCTTGATATTTAACATCTTTGCTTCAAGAATTGAGATGTTTTCTTTCAGATATTGCCTTTTATCCTGCTGTTTTTCATATTCTAAGCATTGATCAAGCGAATTTTGTACTCTTAAAAATACATTCTCAACATCATCTTTATAATAAGAAATTTTTGGGAAATGCGACAAAGCAGTATTGTAGAATTTATCTATATTAGCCTTTAATTCTTCAACTTCTTTTTCTAGATTTTCCACATTTTGTATGGATAGACGCACATGATTGATGCGACTAAAGAACACTTCAACACCCTCAGGGGCAGGAACATCAGCAATGGGCAATTTTTGAAAATTCTCTTGCCATTGACGGCGTAAGTCTTGACTTTTTACTTCTTCAACTTGAAAATTCTTTTGTAATATCGCAAGGTTTTCTCTCACTTCTTTCAATTCATCTTCAGTTGAGAACGTTTCCTTCATCAGATTTTCTTTATTTATCAACTGCTCTTGCTCATCATCAAGCATTTCTTCTAAATAAAGAAGAGTATCTGGTTTGAGATCTTCTATTTCCAGTTCTTCAGCAAGCATTTGTAATTCTTCATCTATTGTTTTCAATTTTTGAAGTGCAGTAGTATATCTATTTCCAGCTTGCCCTAATTCAAGCAATTTCTTCTTTCTATAAGGATTTGTTTGCGGAATGTTGAGATATGCGCCCACAAAGCCAATGAAAAAGATTAAAAAGGCCAAGGTTGAATGTATGGAATAATATGGGTTTTGCATGGATAAATCAGGAAAAACACTTCTTGCAATCGCATTTTCAGCCAAGAAAGTAAGATCCAATTCCCTAACTCCAAAGATAAAGTAGGCAATAAGAAATAAGCCCCCGACAATTGTAAGAAAAAGTGCCGACGACAAAAGCGCTATATTGCTTTTTGTGATTGGAATTTGCGATCTAATTTCTTCGTATTGAATATCTAATTCTTTTACATGTTCCCTATTGTGCTGTCTAATGTCTAATAATGCATGTATACGCCTAATTTTACTTCTTTTTTTATAAAGAGTATGTTTTTCTAAATGCAAGTGTTTATTATGTTCACTTGTTAGAGCTTGATGCAATTCTTCTAATCTTTCTAATCTTTTACGCTCTTGAAAAAAGGCTTCACGAGCGACATCAGTCTTCTTTAATTGTTCAAGCACTGTAGAGGCAAATTCGCTTGCAGAAGCTTCGGCGTCAGATAAAAGTCGTATTGTGTCATCGTTTGGCTGTGATTTGAAGCGCATTTGCGCCATTGATCTTTTATATTCGGACTTAGCAAGATTGATCGCTCTTGCTTTTTCTGGCAGCTTTGCATAGCTCTCCTCTGCCCTGCGCAAAAGATTTGTCAAAATGCCACGATTCGCCCTATCTAACAATAGAGAATTTTCTTCTGGTATGGTATTGTAATTTTGCTGAATTTTTTGCAATTCACTTTGAGCCATCTTGTTTTCTTGAGAAAGCGATTCTATTTTATTCGAGCTAAGTTGTAGACTTTGCTCACTTTTCGCAAATTTTATAATATATTCTTCAATTTGCTCATGCAAAAACAAAGATGCATCTATTTCTTCTGCTCTTTCATAAGTCCAATTTTTACCTAAGAAATCTAAATGTCTACTTAATTCTTGTTCATTCCTTAAAATATGCGTATGTATTTGAGGTAATTGGATAAGTGCATTTCTATAGCTTGCCTTATATTCAAGTAAATCTTGTAATTGCGGTAATAAATCATACATTTTTTGGTTATGCTCTTTTTCCAGTATAGCATGCATGTATTTATTTTTTTTCTCTTCTAAGGATTTAGTATTCCTTATTTTTGTATAAGAGAGATCTTGCAATCTATGTAATTTTTCTAATCCATTTTCAGGAAAAGTCGCAGAAAGATTAGGTAATCTTTCCAATTCTTTTTGTATAAGGAAATATTCTTTATAGTGCTCCCAAGCACGAATTTTACTATCAAGCGCTTGAATTGCAATATGTAATTCTTTTTCATTTTCATGCAAAGATTGAAGCTCTGATTGACTCAATTCTTGCTTTTCATAAAAAATATCAATTGCCTTATTTTCTTCAATTTTTTCTTTTATCAATTTTTGTATTTCTTCAAGTCTTTGACAATTTGTTTTGAAGAAATTTTTATAGGTATCATTTCCAAGTATGGATTTTGAATTTTTTGAAGATATGAGCGATTCAATATAATCAATAGATTTTTGTGGCGAATAAAGCCCAAGCCCAAAAGAAGTTCCATAAAGAACATCACGCACATCTTGCGCTTCAAGGCTGTCTATAGCCTGTAATTCGCTCAAACTAAAGCCATAAATTGAAGAATAAATATCTCGTGTTGTGCCCGCAAGAAGGCTTTCATACACAGCCAAAGGAATTTGCGCACCTTTGCCATTATACACTTGAAAATTATTCAAAGTACGTTCAAGCCTTAATATATCAGCATTTTGCGTTTCAAGCTCTAAAAATCCGCCCATTGAAGCATTTTTTTGCGCAAAAACACCCTCACGACCCTTTTTTGAACGACTAGATGGAAAACCTGTAAGTACTGTTCTAAAAAATTCAAGCGATGTAGACTTCCCTGCCTCATTTTGGCCAAGAAAAATCAAAAGACCAGAAGGTATATCTTGAATGCTCTGCTTTGCAAGGTTGCCAAATTCATATATATTAAATGATTTAATCTTCATTTTTGAACTACTCTTTTGTTTTCATTTGCGATACGCTTTGCATACAGATATATTGCGCTTGAACAATAATTTCTTTAATTAAATCAACATCATCAATAGGTGGCAAAATACGTTTATATTGCTTTTGGATTGGACTGTCTTGATACATTTTATAAGCAAATTCTAACAGCTTTTCATCATCTAAAGAAAGCAATTTTTCGCCCTCTTGCAATGAGGCAGACAAGAAAGAATCTTCTTGTAGAACTTCTTCAATAGATTGGTATATTTGACTTTCTTCAGTGTCTACATTTGTATCTTTAATGCTAATTTTTGGACTAAGCAAAGAAAGTTCCGCATTAAGATTATCAATAAATTCTTGCAATAAATAAGCATTTCTAAGTTTTGAATTATATTTTGTTGTGCCATCTATATGTAGACGAGCAATAATATGCTCCACGTTTTCAGGCATAGAATGTGAAATTTCTTCAAAGATATCATAGAGTTTTGAATGCAAAGATATGAGATCAGCTTCGCCACTATTGCTATTTTCTTCTTCACTATTTTCTTGCTCGTCTTCTATAGTGTAGTTCACTTTTTTCCACACAAGAGGCGCAAGTGGAATAAATTTTGTGTCTATTTCTTCTTTATTTTGTGCATCACGTTTAAGCGTTACACACACACAACCGTGCTCATTTTCTTCATTTATATGAAGACCTTGCAAAGAACCAGCATAAGCAATATGTGGAAAAGTGTTGAGCATTTTATAGCTATGCACATGCCCTAATGCAAAATAGTGCATATTTTTTTCAACAAGTTCTGATAATGCGCAAGGTGCGTATAAAGCCCCGTCTTCACTATGGTTTAACGAAGTATGGAATAAAGCTACATGATAGGCTTCATTCCTTTCTTTTGCATTGATATGTGCAAATTGTTCAGATAAATTTCTTGTTTCTTTATCGGTGGCGTGACTGATACCATATATATAAGCTATTGTTTTTTCATCTTTTTCAAGAGCTATACTTTCACATTCTTCGCTAAATATATGCACATTTTCTGGAAATGACATATTTTTGAAAATATCATCTAATGGGTCATGGTTGCCATGCACAATATAGACTTTGATATTTGCTTTTTGCAAATCTTCACAAGCTTTTTTAAGCGCAAAACGTGCTTTTAGGCTTGCATCTTCACTATTCCATGTATCCCCTGCGAGTAAAAGAGCGTCTACTTTTTCCTTTTTTGCGCAATCTACTAAATTATTCAAGGCCTTGAAAGTAGTATCTTTAAGTGTAGAAATGTGTTTGATATGCTTCATAGGCACATCTAAATGCAGATCTGCGGCGTGTAAAAATTTGAATTGTGACATATATATTTACTCGATTTGTAAACGAATTATTGATTAAAAACTTGTTTACTTTAATCTTTCTTATGCCTGATGTCAAGTTTATGAAATTCTTTAAAAATACAGTATATTCAAATCCCTAAGCATTAATTTAGAAACATACCCTAGATAGTGTCGTCATAATATGATTTTTC
>CAYJDN010000097.1:0-7048 GCA_964368925.1 uncultured Desulfovibrionaceae bacterium
GAATTTCTAATTGGAATAAATTCCTTATCCTTAAAGGTGAGAAATCATCTTTGCCATCAGTAGGTAAACCTTGTAATAACTCTAATTCATTGCCTTTATTGAAATACCAATCACAATAAGCAATACAAGGGACATCAGGAAAAACATCACGTATATGTAATGCACAAGCACTACTGGCTTCCAAAAAGATCAGATTTGGCACAAAGCCACTTTCTTTTAAGCGTGTGAGCGAATTTTTAAAAGCATCTGCCCTACGTAGCAAACTTACAGCCGTCTTTTCTGAAATTGAACCTTTATAATGTATTCGTGGAAACTTCACACTTGTATGCGACAATCCACGTGTAGAGAATTGTTGGTTACGATATTCAGAAAAGTATTGAATTTCATGCTCTTTAGTGCGCACAGCATAATAGAGAATATTTTTGAATTCAGCAGGATAATATTTAGCTACAAAAAGTAATTTCATAAGTACTCTTTTTAGTTTACAGTGTCTTCATTGCTACCAGTATCAACAACTATAGCACTACCCTCAGGAGTATGAATTACTTCAGAAAGTATTTCAACTAAGGATTGGTCAAATTTATGTGTGTCTTGTCTTAGGCGCTCTAAAGCTTCGCCAATAGGCAAGCCCTTTCTAAAAGCTCTATTACTTATAAGAGCACAAAAAGCATTAGTAATAGCAAGTATTTTTGCATAAACTAAGAATTCATCACCCTTAAGTTGTTGTGGGAAACCGCTACCATCAATGTTTTCAGACATTGCATAGACAGTTTCAGCAATCTTATCACTAAAACCAATGCCAGAAAGAACTTCATAGCCCTTAGTTGGAATTTGTTTTAGCATAGCAAATTCTTCATCAGTCAATTTGCTAGTTTTCAATAAAACTTCACGAGGAATGAATAATTTACCTAATTGAGAGAAAATTGAAGCATTATGCACAATGTTTTTTTCTTCATCACTAAATTCAAGTTTAGAACACATAAGAACACCAATATCACTCATCATTTGCGAATGCCCTGTGAGATAAGGATCAATTCCCTCAATAGCTCTAACAAAAGCATTGATGATATTTGCTTGCTGTTTCTTATTTTTTTCACTATTACGTCTAAATTCTGTAATATCTTGGTAAGTTGCAACAACACCTTTAACAGAATTATCTTTTTGCTCATCTCTAAATGGATACATAGTCACACGATAAAGCAAAATTTGTTCTTTCTTAGGAATTTCACATTCAAAAGTAAGGGTTTTTTCTTCTTGGCGAACTTTATTCAAGTTTTTCATAAACAAACCAGCAACTTGCCCTGAAAATACAGACATAAGAGTAGCATTAGCCATATCTTCTTCGTCTTTATCTACAATTTCAGTAAAGGATTTGTTGAAGATTTTGACATCACCAGTCAAGTTTACAAGAGATAGACCTACTTTTAGAGAAATATTGATACTATCAAGCAAACTTTTTTGCTGAGTAATAACTTCATAAAGCCCTCTAAATTTGTCGGCTGCTGCTCTTTGTTCAGCGCCAATCATCATCCACCACAACATAGCGAAAAGTAAGATAATACCAAGTGCTACTAAGAAGCCAATACCATACGTTGTCCAAGCAAGAGAAGCAAAATTTTCTTCTAATATGGAGGCAGAAACTTCAAGAATTACCCACATATCCATATCTTTTACTTTTTCACCGTATGAATATACTTCTGATAATCCATCTACCGACATTCTTCTAGCAAAAGGAATAATACCTTCTTCATTTATATCAAGAACATTTTCAAGTTTAGATGGCTGCGGTGTGTGGATATGCACATGCTCAAAACCATCTTCAACTTTTTGTATAATTTGTGGTTGAAAATAACCATCATTTCTTAAATCTCTTGCTAAAAATCTAGCAATATCACTTGTTGCAGGTCTTGTAAACAAAAGAGCTGCCATTGCTTGTGGTTCTTCAGTTTCAGAAAATAAAGGATATAAAGGAACAGCATAATCTAAAACCATACCCGCAGCAGAAGCCCTTAATGGCGCAAAAGAGATTTTATTATTATCTATAGTGTATTGTATCGTTTTTTGCTGTGCTTTAGTAACTGGTGTTGGTCTTTGTAAAGAAGAAAGAATTGTAGAACCAGCATAATCAACTAAACGAGCATCGGTAAGCCCATTGTAGTTTACATATTCATACAAAACATCACGCAAGTAAGGAATTTGTTCAACAAAGAATTGCATATCTTCGCTAGCAAAAGTAGAATTTTCAGTAATTGAATTTACTACATCTGCGGCATCATTCGCCATAACATCTTGTATAAACAAACGATATAGTTCAGAATTACTAATTCTTTGTGCTTCTTCATCTAGGGTTTGTGACCATAAGAAAACAGATTGCGAAGTCCCCTGCACCCAAGTAGTAAGTTTGATATCTTCTTCTTGTAATACTTCAGATTTTGCATCTTGAAAACTTATGTCAGACACATAATATGCCCCAAAAAAGATGATAGCGACAATACCAAAGGCGAGCACCAAGGTATTTTTCTTCTTCATCATTGCAGACAATGAGTTGTTAGATTCTTTTTGCATACATTATTCCTTTCTCTAATTTCTTAACGAAAGTTAAGTTATTATACACTATATTATAAACATAATCAATACTATATCTTATAGTAATCAACATTATTTCCAATTTATTTTTTAGGTGAAACAAGACCCCACCTAAATTTTTCATTTACTGCGTATTGAGCATCATAGTTTCGCACTGCTGTGTGTGGCAAAACTTTATTACTCATATTATCTAAGATGTAGATTTCATTATCAATATATACAGCTAATACAGCGTGAGCAATGTTTCTAATGGTTTCACGAACGATAACAATACGCATGTCATCGACGCTAAAGCCAAGTTCTTTTAAAGTGAAATATTTAGCTATACTATAGTCTTCACAATCGCCAGATGTATCTCTAAATTGATGAGGCGCAGCCCAATAATCGGGAAGTCTATAGGCATCATCATCAAGACGGTATGGCCATTGATTCCAAAAACGATTCACTTGGTTGATCTGCTCTAATGGAGGAAGATTGATTAGTTTCGCTTTTAAATCTACCCATTTAGTATTGGCGTTAAGCATAGAAGATTCAGTAAAAATAGGCTTTTTTTGATTTCTTTGCAAAACATCAGTCCATTGTGGAATAGTGTTGATTTTGCCTCTAAATTCTATCTTACCCATAAGCTTTGGTCGTTCAGCATAACTGCAACCAGGTAGTGCAACACCCCAGATTAAAGCAAAAAGCAAGCACATAGCACACTTTTTGATAAGTATGCTACATGCTTTGCCACTTTGTATAGAATCAGAGTTTAAGATTCTATCTTTCTCTAAGAGCATTATCCTTAGCCTTTAAGATTGGTTTCAATAGATATTGCATAATGGTTTTTTGACCAGTAATGATGTCTACACTAGCTACCATACCAGGAATAATTGGAAGGATTTCGCCATTATATACAAAGTCACTATTGATAGTTCTTAGTCTTACAAGATAGAAGTATTCATTATTTTCAGAAATTGTATCCGCACTAATCAATTCAACATAAGCGTCTAATCCACCATAGATAGAGTAATCGTAAGCAGTAAGTTTGATAACAGCTTCTTGGTTAGGATAGATGAAGCCGATGTCAGCTGGTCTAATTTTAGCTTCAATCAATAATGTATCATCAATAGGCACAACTTCCATGATTGGCTCACCTGGTTGTACTGCAGAACCTTTTGTGTTTAGAACAATACGGTTTACAATACCACGCATAGGCGAACGAATTTCTGTACGTGAAACTCTATCAGAACCAGTGTTTAATGACTGCTCTAATGAAGCTTGTTCAGAAAGTCTATCATTGATTTCTTCAACAATCTTAGTTTGATATTCAGATTGGAAAAGTTCTTGACGTAATTTTGCTTCTTGTAAAGCTGTAGCAATTTTTGCAATATTACTACGTAAAGAGTTTGCTTCACCTTGTAAACGAATAGATTCAGTTTGAAGGTTGAGGAAGTCTAATTCAGCGTATAATTCTTGCTCAAGCATTGGTCTTGCCAATTCTAAACGTCTTTCAGCAACGCTTATCGCTTCATTAGTTGTATCAAGTCTTCTTGATAAGTCATCAAGTTCGTATTGAGTTTGTTGTAATTGTGATTGTAAAACGCTGATTTCAGACAAATATTGTTGTTGACGTGAAAGATAAACTTGTTGTTCTCTTGCAACGATCTTTGGCGCAAATTGTCTTAAGTATTCAGGGAAAGCTAATTGAGTATCGTTCAATTCAGCTTCTAAACGTAGGATAGCTGCTGTATGTTCCCAAATTTTTGTTTGTGTATCTCTAAAAACGCTTTCAGTTGCAACGTTTTCTACTCTTGCAAGCACTTGACCTTGTTCAACAATAACACCTTCGTTTACGAGGATATCAGTAAGGATACCACCTTCTAAGTGTGAGATAACCTGTGTACGTGAGGAAGCAATAACTTGCCCTTGTCCACGAGTAATTTCGTCTACTGTTGCCCAAGATGCCCAAATTGCAAAAGCAAAAATTAGCATTACTACAATAATAGAGATCGTATGTTGGATTTTAGGGCCTTTATCGCTCCAAATCGCATCAGTTTCATTCATAAAAGCAATTTCTTCTTCCAAAGGAATTTCAAATTTCTTTTTACGTGAAGTATCATTAGGATTTTCAACTTGCTCTTCTGCTTCAATTTCTTCATCAGCAGTAGCATCTTGAGCATTTTCTTCTTCATCACCAGTTTTATTAAAAGGTTTCAAGAATTCTTCAAGATTTACGATATTTTCATCATCATCTTCAACTGTATCAACATTTAAAGCATTTTCTTTTGCTTCTTTAATGCTTACAGCTAGTGTGTTATCAATATCAGAAGAGGAATTCAGCTCTAAAGGAGCGTCAGTAAGGTTATCGCTTAGCTCTTCGCCTTCAACTTGAGCTTCACCTTCAACAAGAGTAGCATCTTCTACTTGCGCAGTTTCTTCTGCTTGATATGCATTTTCATGGGAAAGCTCTACTGACTTTTCCATATCGCTATCTATTTTATTTGAATTATTTTTTCTAGAATATTTTTTCATTGTTCTTACCACTTTGGTTAGAGATCTGTTCTATGACTGTTTATGCCACGTTTACAAATAGATACAAGACTATGCTTCGCTTGTATTAGCTTCAGTAGGAGTTTGATTTTCATCAGAAGCATCATCTGCTTCGTTTGAATGTTCTACAACAACTTCTGAAGGATCTTGAAGTTTTTCACCACGAAGCCATGAATATACTTTATCAGTTGGGCCGTCAGCAATAACTTTACCATTTTGTAATACTATAAGTCTTGTTGTGAGGTCTAGCAAGCTCATTCTGTGCATATTGATGATTAATGTTTTCTTTTCAGAAACTTGCTTCAATCTATTTTTAATTCTTGCTTCTGTAATACCATCGATATTGTTTGTAGGTTCATCGAGGATAAGTACATCTGGGTCATGCAATAAAGCACGAGCAAGAGCGATAGATTGTCTTTGACCGCCTGAAAGGTTTTGTCCTTTTTCGGTCACGTGTTTTGCATAGCCCTCTGGCATATTTTGAACAAAGTCATGCACACCTGCAATCCAAGCAGCACGTGCTACTAATTGATCAGGGATATGCTGTGAACCAAGTGCGATATTCTCACGGATAGTACCGTGGAAAAGAAGTGGATCTTGTGACAAGAAACTTACACGAGTTCTAAATTCTGAAATATCTAATCTACGTAAATCTACACCGCCAAATTTTACTGCGCCTTGTGTTGGTGTATAAAGGCCGCAGAATAAGCGTGATAATGTTGATTTGCCTGAACCCATATTACCAATAATACCAACTTTTTCACCAGGTTGAATGGTAAGGCTAATATTATCAACAGCTGGAAGATGTGTGTCTTTATAAGAGAAAGAAACACGTGATAATTCTAATGAATGTTTGAGTTCTTTGAATTCTACTAAGTGAGTTGAAGTATGACGTTCAGCTGGTAAATCCATAAGTTTATTCAAAACTTCTAAGGACACTTTAGCTTGTTGATAACGTGTCATAAGAGCTGCAACTTGCATAATAAAACTCATAGAGCGTGAAATAAGGATATTACAAGCAATAAGTCCACCCATAGTGAGTTGATTATTACCAATAAGATAAACACCCCAAACAATAAGAGAAACAGAAACAAAGTGGCTCACAAATGAAGCTAAGCTCACCGCTAATGTTGTAGTTGATTTTGAGTTTTGCATTACTGTTGCAGAATAAGCAGTAATTTTTTCCCAAATTTGTAGCATACGGTTTTCAGCACCAGCCATCTTAATCGCTTCAATGCCGCCAACCATTTCTACTAAGTGGGCATTTTTTTCAACGTTAGTTTGATGGTTCAATACTGAGTTTTTACGTACTGCGTATTGCATGAATAATACGATACAAATAAGCACAATAATCGCTGTGATTGGAAGGAATACTACTGGTCCGCCAATAAAGAGAACGATAAGTAAGAATAAAACAAGGAAGGGAAGATCTATAATAGTTAATAAAGATACAGCACTAAAGAAATCTTGAAGAGATTCAAATTCTTTCATGTGGTTCACAAGCGCACCAGAAGAATCTGGTCTGTCTTCAAGACGCATTTGCAAAATCTTTTGCATAAGGCGAGTTGTGATAATTGCTGTAATGTTTCTATTTGCCCTATCTGTGAAATTACTACGCAAAATACGCAAAATAAATTCAAAAAGATAACCAACAAACACACCAACTGCAAGCACCCAAAGTGTATCGTAAGCTAAGTTAGGAACAACCCTATCGTACACGTTCATAAAGAACAATGGACCAATTAAAGCAAGCATGTTAATTGCTATACTTGCAAAAACTACCTGACGATAAATTGGAATATAATGTAAAATAACGTCCCAGAACCAGCGCTTAGTGTCAAGCTTTACAATACTATTCAAATGCTTATCAACAGTAGGATCTAGAGAAGCAAAAATAGCATATCCAGTATAAACTTCTTCAATCACGTCT
>CAYJDN010000098.1:0-7040 GCA_964368925.1 uncultured Desulfovibrionaceae bacterium
ATTATATCACACTTTTAAGTTTATGGTAAGTTGGAGTGACGTACATCAACTAAAGCATGGATGATTTTTATTTTCTTTGTTCTTTATGGCAACGCCCTCAAGCTCGACAAGCCATCCCGGTCTGCACACAGCACCGCGCACAACATTTATCGCACAATCCTTAGGAAAAACTTGTTCAATTTTTTCTTTGATTTGGCAATATTCGTGATGATCTCTCAAGTAAACAATTGCAGAACGAAAATCAGAAAAATCCATATTTGCTTCGTCTAAAAGTGCTTGTATATTTTCTATAGCTCGTTGGCATTGCATAGCGACATCATTTGGATGAACAATTTCACCATTTTTGTCTATGCTTGCCGTGCCTGAGATATAGCAATGTTCTCTATCACCGAAAGTCACTTTGGTGGCTCTCTCAAAATTCACACCATAAAGTGCTGTAGGGCTTAAATTTTCTAAGGCATACAGATATTGCACTTGCTCTCTTTGCAGATTTTTAATCGCCCACGATTGCATAAAAACGAGAGCATGTGGATTAGATGTAGATGCTTCAATACCTGTACTGGCTATAAAGTGGGTCTGCGGTGTAAGATTTTCTTTTTCATAATATTCTGTACGGCTTTTAATCATATCCATATAATTATTATCGATATCGCGTACATAATACCATGTTCTGTGGCAATGCTCTTCAATATTGAGTTCTTGCGATTGCAAAGCATTAAGCAATTGTTCAATAACATCGTTTGATTGCATATAGGCATTTTCTTTTTTATGCGGTAAAGCAAGCTGATGTATGCTTTGATAATCGCCATGTTCCAGTAAAAGCGTATTCTCGTTTAACCAAGATTTTTTTATGGAGTCTGTGCTAATATGGTAGGCTTGCAAAGAAAAATAGCAAGAGTCAAGCGGGCTTTGCCCTATATAGATATGCAATGAAGAATCATGAGCTTTAAATTCTTTTTCGATACATTCTTTTTGATTTGTCACATCACTGCAAAAAAAGCGAATAAAGATTTCACTTTCTGCACTAAGCTTCATTTCTGAAAGTTTTTTGGTGTAGAGAGCGTAGAGTTTTTGCACCGCTTCGCTTGGAGAGTTCGATTCCGGAGCATGAATACTTATATACTGTTCTGAAAGTGAGATTTGCATAATTATTCCTTTCTGAAAGTGAGATTTGCATAATTTATTCATTATAATAGTGCTACATCGCCGTCTAGCTGGTTGTCATCTCTAAATGTTAGCGTATATATTCTTTCTTGTGCAATGTTGTGGAAACGTTTTAATCTTAAACACATTAAGGTTGACATTCTTTGAGAAAAAATAACAATAGGGCAAGAACTGTCAAGTTCGTGAATTTTACTCATTGGCACAATAGGGATGCCGTCTATATGTGTTTTATCATTAATATAATTTTCATCTAAAAGCATTGCAATTGGTTTACATTCTGCAAAGTGTTGCTTTTGATTTTGATAGATATCACCTGCTCCGTAAAATATAAGATTTTTACCTTTATGTTGCTTGGTAAAGTTCTTTAAATATTCTAGTTGCATACTGTGTTGCAGTTCGCGGTAAAATGTAAGCAGTGAAGCAGGATTTTCTTTATACGAGTCCACTTTTCTTATTTCTTCAAAGTCCTTATCATTCATGATACGGCGTAAGTTTGCAAGTGCTGCTCTGTAGAGCCAGAGTTTTGCAGGCATAGGATCGGTTAAAACTTTCGGGGCTATTTCAAGAAGGGGTGTCTTACTCAAAGGTTTTAGGCGTAAGGTGATAAGTTCATTTCTAAAAGGGTTTGTGATATCAAAAGGCATCTGTTTTATATAGTCCAGATTTTCTTGAAAATGTTCCTCTGTTTCATAACAATTGCCTGCTAGGTTATGAATTTCGGCAGACACATAGTTATCGAATAAAACCTTGGCATATTCAATGTATTCTTTTCTTTTGTCCGCTCTTTGATAATATTTTTGAACAATTTCTTTTGAGCCGGATTGGAAGCCTATGCCTGTTGTAAACCAACCCGCATCAAAAGCTTTTTCCAGTATAAGAGGCTCGTTTAAACACTGCGAATAATCCATATAGATAAAGAATGGCAGATTGACTTCTTTTTTATACCGATCAAAAAACTCAAGAAGTTGTTTTGCAGGAATTGAAAACATTTCATCAGAAAAAACAATATATTTATATATTGTTTTATCAATATTCTTTAATTCTTCAAATACATCATCAAATTCTCTGTTACGTCTTTTGAAAAACTTATGTCCATCGTCTTTGTATTGCTTATACCATTGCCCGGCACAGCAATAAGAACATGTCCCCACACAGCCTCTTCCCAAAAGTGTTAAATAGACGGTTCTTTCTTCGCTATAATCCTTATTCTCATGGGTATCTGACTCGATATACGAACAGTATTCTTTACCGTAAAGCGGAGGAGGGTAGAGAGATAAATCTTTTTCTTGAGGACGCATAGGATTATGTTTTATAATTCCATCAGTCATGAAACTACAATTTTGAATATCGTCAATCCCTTGTTTGTTATCAATTGCATTTGCAATATCAAGCAAAGTTTCTTCACCTTCACCTCGCGCGACAACATCAATTCCGAAAGATAAGAACTCTTCAGTCTCTAAGGACGGTCCAAAGCCTCCTGTAAGTAACAGGGCAGGAGTTTGCCTTACAAGCGGGATAAGCTTTGTAAGCAGATTTTTATGCATACTGCGTGCACTTATAGCAACAATCTCCGGTGAAAAATCCTTTATTGCCTTTGCAAAAAGCTCAAACTCTTGTTCTGTTATAGGGTTTATGTCTTGACGAGATAAACGCACATAGCCTTGCACACAAAGCATATAACCTAAGTGTTCTTCCCTTTCTTCTGCCAAGTTCTTTCCATTTCCCAATTTTAAGCTCAGTATGTGTGGTGTGTGTCCGTGCTTTAACAGGTAAGAGGCCAGATATCTGGTTCCGAGATAGTCAGGTTCGTATAAGTTTACAAAAAGAACTTTTGCCATAATGTTTTCCTTTATTTTTCCACTTGCGCAAAAAGGACAGGCTCTGCTTCACATCTGAAATAATATGTGTATTCAGGACAAAGGCTTGATAATAATTGTGGTACTTCAAAATAATCGGCTTGTTTGTGGTATAAAGCTATTCCGCAAGTAGGCTTATCTTGTTTAATAGATTCTTGTGCACCACGTAATAAAGCCATCTCGCCGCCTTCAATATCCGATTTGATAAATCCGACCTTGATATTTCTTTCTTTTGCAAAATGATCCACAGTCATAGCTCGTACTTCAAGCTCTCCTGATGAATTTTGTGTACTTCCGGAAGGAGCTTCTTCATTTATGCTGAAATACAAGGTTTCATTTTTATCAGACAGTGCAAAGGGGAGCATTTCCACATTTGTGACATTGTTTTTTTGAAGATTATCATTGCCATCTTCCACGGATTTTGGAAAAATCTCAAAAGCAAACACTTTGCCGGTATCCCCTACTTTTGGGGCAAAATAAAGTGCTGTATCCGCAATATACGCACCCGCATCGATAACAATGTCGCCTTCTTTTGCTTCTACCACTCCCTCAATGCCATATTGTTCATAAATAAAGGAATGAAGATGAAAGAAATCTCTTGTGTTTTTCGGGCAATGGTCAATTATCGGTAAATGTGGCGGATTTTTTCTTCTTTCTTTACGCCATTCTGCACTTTCTTTTGGAGATTCAATAGGATACATCGCTTTTGCATGCCAAAGAATATGTGCAACAACTCTTTGCATAAGAAAATCTCTGAAAGAAATTTTTGAAAGTTCATCGCCTAGATTTTCTATAAAGTTTTGTGTCCAGTTGCCATGTTCATTGATATAGAATTCCTCAGCTTCATTAATTCGTACCAGAAGCTCGTCAATAACACTTTGTTCAGCTTTTTTTAATGTGAGAGTTGTATTGAAATCTGTTGTAAAAATAGCGTTTATCTTGTCCAAAATGCACTGTAATTCAGCTTTGTTTTTATGTACATCATATACAATGATGTTTTGCCTGTTGTGTGCAGCAAAAACATATTTTTGTGCAGCAAAAAAAGTTTTACTTATTACAGTGTTACGGAGTGCATTTGCAGAATTTCCCCATCCGAGCATAGGTAATATAAATCGTAGCCCCGCAAGAAGAGCTTTATCTATGTCATCATGAACTTCAATGTTTTTTTCTTGCCACTCATGAGCTTTTTGTAAAAAAAGTTCAGGGCTGTTATCAGCGTGTATACAATATAAGTCTTCAGAATTTTTCAAACTTTCGACAAGGAGACGTGCTTGCTTTATATAACGTTTTATTGCTTTCATTTTTTCCTAACTTTCTTTTTGTGTCATTTTTATTGCAGGATTTCCTGCCATTATACAATTATCTCTACAACCTTTATAAATCACAGAGGACGGTGCGATAACATTATTATTACCAACCTTACTTTTTTCCATAATAAGAGCAAGAGGGCCAAGTTGATTAATATTTCCTATTTTAGCCGCACCAAATACCATACTTTGCTGTCCCAGAAAATTGCCGTCGCCTATGGTTACATCGTGTCCGATACGCACATTGCCGTTCAGGTAATTGGCATCACCCATCACAACATTACTTGAAATATGGCACGTTGTTCCAATGATATTACCTTCTCCTATCTGCACATTCTCAGCGATATATGCCCAAGGAGAAACGAGGCTGATAAATTCACCGCCCTTTTCTTTCATTGCATGAAAAGCTTCTAAGCGCAGAGCATTGTCGCCGATACCCAGAGCAAAAACATCGTGTTTTGCTGGGATATAATCTTCATCGGAACCAAGCTCGTACTGCTCCAAAAAGCCTAGATTTCCTTTATAACCCTTATGAGACAAGAAACCTTTAAAGCGAAAATTTACCTTAAAAGGCCCAACAGTAAGCATATCATGTATAATGGTATAACATTCGGAAGCTGCACCGCTGTTGCCTATAATAATTATATTGAGCACCATTAATGCCTTCCTCCGTCGATAGGTATATTTTGCCCTGTGATTTTTCTGCTGGCATCAGAAAGTAAAAATACGATTGTATGAGCAACATCGATTGGTTCGCTGATTCCGAGAGGGTAAATTTCATCTTCTTTATCAAGAACATCAAAGCCCATTATTGCGTTTGAATAATTTTCAGTCAGAGGCGTTCTTACAAGTGCCGGAGAAACACAATTCACTCGAACACCCTGATGTGCCAATTCTTTGCTGATATTACGCACAGCAGTTTGTAAAGCGCCTTTTGCCGCAGAATAAATAGTAAGCATTCTTAAAGGAGTTACTGCAGAAATTGAAGAAATAAACACCATGCTACATTTTTTATCGCAATTACGTCTGTCACTTATGCTTCGTGCTATAAGCATTGCCGCATGATAGTGTATATCTATTATGCGGCTTGATTCTGTTACATCAAACGTTCTGAAAGGTGCCATAATATTATACCCCGCACAATGTACAAAACCAGAAAACTTACCGTATTTCTTTTTAAGTTCTGTAACCCATGGCACAAGCGCTTCTAAGTTTTCAGCTAAATCTTTAGGCTCAAGATAGATATTTTCAGAAAATTCTGCTTCTTCTTTTAAGGAATTTAAATTCTCAATATTTCGCCCCACAGCGATAACTCTTGCCCCTAATTTATTGCATAATAAGGCTGTTGCGCGTCCAATTCCCGAACTTGCCCCTGTAATAAGAATAAGCTCATTTTCTTTAAATTCTATCATAAAAAATTAACCTGCTATTTTTCCTTGTGATAAGTCAATAATATCTTGCACTGTTTTTAAAGATAAAAAATCATTAAAGGTTAATTTTACTTTTAATTTGACATCAAACCATGTCATACTGGCCATAATTGACATAGAATCCCACTCTTCAAGTTCAGATAAAACAGTATCGGTTGTGATTTCGTTCTCAGTTTGAATAATGTCTTGAAATTCGATAATAAATTCATTAGTAGTCATTTTTTATTCCTTTTCTTTGCCGGTATTTTTAAATTTTTCTTGCCAATAAGATAAATATTCTTCTCTTGTTTTTTTACTTTCATCGTCAAAATATTCTCTTATTCCCGAGCAATAAATATTTTCCAAATCTAAAATAGTTGATGCCCATGAAAGCCCCACACCAAAGCCTGAAAGCAATATTTTTACTTTCTTGCCAGATACTTGCTCTTGTAGCTGGTCGCATATCACGGCAGCCGTTGATGCGCCTGATTGATTACCATATTTAGAGACGGTTTCAACAGGAACTTTCTCTAGTGGGAAATCTATTTTTCTTGCTATTGATTGCGCAATTTGTTTATTTGCTTGATGTAGCACAAGATACTCAATATCATTATGCGTATGTTTTGCATAATCTAGCAATTCTTGAATATGATCTGGAACAACACTGAGAGTAAATTCATAAATTTCCCCACCATTCATATAGGTAGAGACAAAATACCAAGGGTTTTTATTTTCATCATAAATAGGTTCGAGCAATTGAGAGATTTTTTCAATTTCTTTTTGCGAATCAATATACGGACAACGTGCATGACCGACAGGAACCATCAGTGCTTCGGCGCCACTACCATCCGTCCCTATGGCAAAATAAGACTTAATTTCTGTTTCACTATATTCAAGTAAAGTAGCCGAACCGCTGTCACCAAAAATTGGCGTAACAATTCTGTTTTCAGGATTTCCATATCTTGCACCACATTCGCCTACAAGGACAAGTACACGCTTACAAGCCCTTGAGTCAATCATGGTGCTTGCAAGCCAAAGTCCGTAGGTGTATGCCGTGCAACCTTGATTAACGTCAAAAGCCACGCAGTTCTTTGGCAAGCCTAATTTATCTTGGAGAATGCAGGCAGTAGCAGGAATAGCATGATCCGGGGATTGCGAAACAAAGATAAGGCAATCAATGCTGTTTTTGTCGATATTCATATCTTTGAACATGTTTTCGGCAGCTTGCTGGCATAAATCAGCGGCAGTGACTCCCTTTGGAGCAACGCGCCTTTTATCAATACCGATCATTTTTTTGATACGAG
>CAYJDN010000099.1:0-4493 GCA_964368925.1 uncultured Desulfovibrionaceae bacterium
ATCTTTATCCATAGCAAAGTTATCAGGATACACAAAACTATCATTACCGGTATTATAAGGCGGGTCAATATATATCATTTTAATACTGTTTAGATAGCTTTCTTGCAATAGCCTTAATACCTCAAAATTGTCACCTTCAATATATAGATTTTCGGTAGTATCAAAGTTTTTGCTACCGGTGCTAATATAGGGGTTGCCATTGCTGTCGGCTCCGGTAGGTGTAGTTTCATCTTCCACAACAGGGCGAAGTGTTTTTCTGATCGGGGTGTTGGCATCAATAATAGCTTGGGTTTTGCCCACCCAAGTAAAATCATAGCTTTCTTCGCTACCGTCAATAATAACATCAGTAAGTTCTTGACGGAGTTTGTCAAAGTTAATAGCTTTGATAAGCTTGCCATTTTCGTCTTTTGTTTCGGTAAGCACATTAGGGAATAATGCACCGATTTTTTCTATGTTGCATTTGGTTATGTCAAGGGATTGCATTTTAAGTTTGTCCACTTGTTTCTTCCTCCATTTTAAGTGTGATATTGCCATTGCTATCTTTTGCAAATTTTCCAATTTTGTAATTTTGAATAGCAATGCCGCAGTACCATTCTCCTTGTTTATGAATGCACTCGTTTGATGAGGCTGTTATGATTAAGTTAAAAGATTCTTTATATCGTTCTGCAAATCTGTTTTCGAGTATGAATTCTATTGTAATAGAATTCCCTTGTAATGATTTCATAAAATCTGAATTTGCATAAAATATAATTTCCCTATTCTCACCAGCAAGCATACGTAATTTTCTATTTGGTTGATTTGAAGCTGAATTCAACCATTTAACTTTTTCTGAATAACCATCACAATATTCAACTGTAAGGAAAGAGTCTGTTGTGTTTTGTAATTGCAGTCCTATTCCAATTGCTGTTTCATCATTATTGTGTTCTTCTATACAAATATACAATTTATCAGGATTGAATATTAGTTTATCAGCATTAAGTTCGTATGATTTCCAGTCCGTCACCATCACAAAAGGACGGATTTCCAACATATATCGGTTGCTTTCAATATCCATAAGTCGTTCAGACATTTTGTTTGCTTGTTGTGTTTGATTTATTGCAACAAAACCTAAAACCATTGTGCCAACAAAAGATATTAAATCACCTGCTTCCCATACTGCCTCCAAGTATTTACAAGGTGCTGAAATAGAAAATAGCAATTGTGTAAAACCTAAAAAAGTAATAGAAACAATTAACCATATAAACCATTGCTTATTTTTCTTCATCTATTGCATTTTCTCCAATTCTTTTTTTAATCTTTTAATCTCATTTTTAATCTTAACTTGCTCATTAAACTGCTTTGTATTTCGCATCTTCTTCTCTAGCAAGTCAATCTGCTTTAGTATCTTTTCTTGTTGCTCGTTTATTACTATCTGCTCTTCAAGACTATTTCCTTGCTCAATATCAATACGCCCTATCACTTTAACAATATTTTCCCACACCACATCAAGATCAAACCCGGCAATAGCCAAAGCAGGCGAGGTAGTCCACTCGGATTTAATCAACTTTGTATAATAAACCCCAAGTTGATATTCTTCTTCAAACTTCATCACATAAACGATATTTCGCTCTATCATTTTTGAAAGCAGAGTGATGTTTTTATCAGCATACTCCTTTTTCTTCAGATGAACGAGCAAAACAAAAATAGAATCAATACTTTTACCTTTTGCTATATTGATAGTTCGTTCTGAAATTTCATTGGCTATATTAATGCGTAAAATGTCTTTGTCGAAACTTGCTTTCCCAGCTGTATTTAACATCAGCTTTTGGAATATGGCATTTTTAGGAAGGGTTTTATTGATTTCTGTTTGTGCAGATAAATTAAGCATAATACCTCCTTAACTGACAACAAGAAAACATATCAACTCAAAATCATCAAGCCCCTTTATAACATTTGACTTAAAGCTAAAATCTCCACCGTTTAAGAAGCTGTCTATATCACTTTCCTCTTTAACTTCAATTATAGAATGAATGGCATCACCAAGCAGTTTAGAGAATTCGCTCATATCTCGGCCGTCTTTGGTTTTTTGATTAAATTTGGCACAAAGTTTCAAGTCCTCAACATTTTTACCTTTACAGAGATAACGCATTTTATCAAGCATACTCTTAGGGGATAGGTGATCGCAAATTACTGCACCTGCTTCATCTAAATAAACCATATAAAAGGGATGTAAACGGTTTTGATTATCTATATTTACACTTTCAGAGCGATTTTTAAGCACGAATACAACGCCGGTGGGGGCATCATCTGTAGTTGCTGTCACTGCGTGCATACCAAAAGGCACTTTATCAAGGTTGCCGTTTTCTTTAACATAAGACAGCAGGTCAAGCCTAAATTCGTTGAGGCCTAAATCCATGATATTTATGCCACTGGACATTTCCTCGATATCCACAACTTCCTCTTGGAGCTTTTTAAGCTGTTTTTTGCGATACTCAAGGTCGCCTTTTTCTTCCTCATTGATTAAATCGTCATCACCGGTGGAGGTCATAACGGTTATCTTCATTTTAGCTTCAACCCTTGTTTTAAGATTTATATAATCATCAAGAGTTAAATCCGGCCAAAAGTTCACCAGTTGTATAAAATTGTTTTTGCTGCCAATTCGGTCAATACGACCAAATCTTTGAATAATGCGAACGGGATTCCAATGTATATCATAGTTGATGAGGAAGTCTGCATCTTGCAAGTTTTGCCCCTCTGAAATACAATCTGTGGCAATTAAAATATCTATTTCATCTTCCGCATTAGGTAGTAGCAGCTCCTTATCTTTTGATAAAGGTGAGAACAATGTTAGGACGGTGTTTAAATCGCTTTTTAGCTTTGGAACAGTAGTTTTTGCATCCACTGTGCCGGTAACCATAGCCGAGTTTAAGCCAAATTCACTCTTAAATCTAGCCCCGATATTTTCATATAAGTACATAGCGGTATCGGCAAAAGCTGTAAAGATAATGATTTTCTTATTTCCAGCATTGAAGGGGTTGTTGATCTTTTCTGTCATAGCTTGATAAAGCATTTGCAGCTTAGAATCATGTGCAGGTGTGATATCGGATATCATAGAATTTAGCAATTCTAAAACTTCACTATCTTGTTTAAGCTTAGTTTTCCACGACAAATAGTCCATATCGGCAAGGTCAATTTTAGCCTTTTTGCCAATAGAGAATAAATCGTCAGTATTCAAATCGTCATCATCAAAATCTGCTATATTTGAAATATCTGTAAGCGTTAATGTGGCGCTTTTGGTTTTGTCAAACTCGCTTATGGTATTAATCGTGCTGTCGATTAGCTCTCTTATTCTTGCAAGGGTGAGATTAAAAGAATATACCGAGCTTTCCATGCGCTTCATTAAGTTAATAGCGGTAAGCCTTTTGATGCCTTGCTCGCGATTTGCTTGGGTAAAGCCAACATTGACTTTTTCATCATCAAATAGTTCGGCATATTTATCGAGCTTACTTTCCAAAATAAAATGTGAGGGAGTATATATGGCTAAATTAAGTAGCATTAACTGCTCAAATATTTCATTGTAATTAATCGCTGATTGCAGGTTGGTAAGCGGAGGGCGTAATGATATAGGTTTTAGCCTGGCCGGGAATTTGCCGATATCACTTGTATCATAATATTTCTCTATATGCTTGCGAGAGCGAGCTATTGTAACAGAGTCGAGCACCTCGAAGAAATCAAAATCAAGCATTTTAAGTAGTTTATCAGTGGTTCTTTGTTCAGCTTCGAGCTTAGTCCAAGCATTGAATGCGCCTTGTGCATATTTGAATACATCTTCAATAGAGCGACTGATGTTTAATTTATTGTTAATTAAACTACTGTCACCCTCATAGGCTAATTGAAGTTGATTTTTAAGATCGGTAAATCTATTATTTACAGGGGTAGCCGATAACATTAATACTTTGGTTTTAACCCCTTTGCGTATCACATTATTCAGCAGCTTAATATACCTGTTTTGCTTTTCATCATCACCAATATCAAGCTTACCGCCATTTCTAAAGTTATGTGATTCGTCAATGACCACAAGGTCATAGGTGCTCCAATTTATTCTATCTAAATCTATACCATTGGATTTCCCTCGTTCTCGACCCAAATCTGTATGGTAAAGAACTGTATAGTTAAGCCTGTCCTTAACTAAAGGGTTGTTTATATAATTATCTTTATAAGTATTCCAGTTATTAGCAAGCTTTTTAGGGCATAGCACTAAAACCGATTTATTGCGATTTTCATAATATTTTACCACTGCAAGAGCAGTGAACGTTTTACCAAGACCAACACTATCAGCCAAGATACAGCCATTAAATTTTTCCAGCTTATTTATTATTGCAAGTGCAGCATCCTTTTGGAAATTATATAGCATATGCCAAATTTTGCTCTCTTTAAATCCTGTTGCTTCGTTAGGTAGTACATCTTCCGAAATATCTTCTAAAAACTCCGAGAAAATATTATACAGCGTAACA
>CAYJDN010000099.1:4503-7037 GCA_964368925.1 uncultured Desulfovibrionaceae bacterium
TGAGTTTTCTTTATAGACATTCGATATATTGCCAAGTACCTCGTCAGTTACATCTTGGAGCTTGTTCTTGTCATTCCATATTTGCTCGAATATATCGAGATATCCTTGGTTCATTGGGTATGGAAATTTGTTGACCATATTATAAGCATTATTACCACGTTCACAACCGATATCTACGGTAGTAAAACCACTAATAGGATAATATGTGCTTTTTTGTTCAGCATCATCGATATTGATAAAGCCCATCATATTATCACTTGTGATATTAGACTTAAAAGTTACTTTCTTTTCAATCTATTTAGCACATTCTTTAGCAATGGCTTTTTGAGTAAGCTCATTGCGCAGCTTAACTTCAAATTCTGTACCGTATAGGCTTTTTTCCCTTGCCATTCTCGGTATATAAAACTCTCGTTTTTCTTTGCCGAGCTTATCTGTGACAAATGTGGGGGAAGTAAAAATAAATTTTAGCTCATCAATATTATTCAGGCGCTTTTTTAGCTCATTATAAGCATATATCGAAAAACAAGCTCCGGCAATAGATATTTTGCTACCTTTTCTTATTGAGCGATCTAGGTCATCACGAACGGTTTTGGTGATATTATCAAACATTTCCGGCATAGAGGAAATAGTAGTTTTTTGAGGTGCAAGATTGATAACTTCTATCCCTTTTTTATGTGCATAGTCAACTGTGTATTCGGTTCCACCACCAAGACCATCATAATAGCAAATAAGTCTTGCAGAGTTATTTACCAAGTATTCATTACGAACCAGATACGCACCACGATTATAACTATCATCTAAAGTTATTACTTCATTCGAATTGTTTATTATGAAAGTATATGTTTCGTTTTTGGTTGTAGCGTTCTCAAAAGGCACAACAGCTATTAGTTTTAGGTGTGGATATTCTTTTTTGATTGATAGCACCTCTAAGGTTGCATAGGTATCAAACCCATCAGCCATGCCGACCAGGAAAGATTCAAAGCCATCAGCTATTGCTTGTCTGATAGCACTATTTAATTCAGTCTTTAACTTAATAATGGGGGTTGCACTTTCATTTCCACCATCGGGCATTTTTTCAGGTCTATATCCAGAAAAAGAAACAGATTTATTATTAATTATCATCATCATCTATCACCTGCACAATATCCCCTATATCACATTTAAGCACCTTGCAAATTTTAATTAACACCTCCATGGATACTGTTTGTCCTTTATTCATCTTTACTAAGGTAGCTTGTCCGATATGAGCAGCATCTCGCAACTCGCCCTTTTTCATATTGTGGTCTATTAATAATTTCCAAAGTCTTGAATAGTTCACTTGCACCTAGTAACACCTCAAATTTAGAATGTCTATAATTGTCTATATTATAACACATATTGTATGGTTTAACAATAATTAATGTCGATTTTTTGAACTTAAATTGCTGATTATTGAACTATTTGTTTTTATTGAATTTATTACTTCTGTAATAAGTATTTTCTTAGAATTAAGTTTTCATAGGCTGGTCATCATGACCAGCCCCTATAGTCGGCGCAAGATTACAGCTCCCCCTTGGTAGCAGGATATGTTTTTGAAGGGTTTGCCTGTAAAATAAAATTATAGCCGCACATAATAATTGTTAGATGATGTGCCTCCATTATCCCTGGTACGAGCTTCTTTAGTCAGCAAGCCATAGGCGATTAAATCGTCTATGGCTCTTTGTACGGTGCGTTTGGATAGCGAGGTGTCCTCGGCGATTTTTCGCAGCGAAGGGAAGCATTTGCCATCGGGGTTGGCTCTGTCTTTGAGATTGATATATACAATTTTGGCTCTGGTGGGTAAGTCTTCGTTGTAGAGATTTCCGTATAAACTCAATAAATATCACTCCTTATTTTATGTCGATTTTACTGATGAATTTGAAGCTGCTGACTGGCTTTTTATCACTTTGCTGATTTGATGTGCTGTTGGATATGCCACTACCTTTTTTATTTGTATTGACTGCCTCATCTCCTTCCGGCATGGGGTCTTTGATTACTATTGCCCCGACATCATTTAAGATATTTTTCTCCAAAGTTCTCTTATCGGCATAATAAACCTTACGCTGGGATTTTTCCTTACTGATATACGGTTTTTCAAAAGTTATCCCCCAATCCAAAAACAACGGCAACTTAGATTTCATCGGATTGCTGCCGGTTTTCATAACGATAAAATTGCCCTTGGGGATTGACTTCAATTCATCCGCTGTCATTAACGGGCGCTCAATCATTTGCAGGCTTTGCGAAGGATCATTTTTGCTACGGCTAACACTGCCACTCATAACCGTCCTGCTACCAAGCGCTTTGGACAATACCTCAGCGGTTTGGCTATTCGGAGCGAAGCCGCCGAAGATGGTTAGCTGCGTGTTGTCTGCTATTATTTCTGCACCCTCATCGCCATAATTTTTTCTAAGTTGGGCGAAGGATTGGATAATCGGCACAACAGATATTTTACGAGAACGCCCTGCTGAGAGCATCATTTCAAAGCTATCAATTTTAGGAATTGTGCCTATCTCGTC
>CAYJDN010000100.1:0-2089 GCA_964368925.1 uncultured Desulfovibrionaceae bacterium
TCTAATGAAAACATATTTTTATATAAAGCTTTATCCTTCTTGTCAGAAGAAAAAGGAGATAATGAAAAAAAACATTTTATAAAAAAACTGCTATTTACTTATTTAAGAATTAAAAACTATTTTTTTCAACAATTAGTTCAACAGAAAAGCACATCTGGCTTAGATCGCTTCCAAAAATATTATAAAAGGAATTCTCACTCGCTAAAAAAACTCCATTATGGTGAAACATCTTTCTGGGATTATGCCATTCTTGAGCAAATCCAAATTCCTAATATTTTAAAAATTGAATTTAGAACTTCTGTTGGCACCATAGAAAGTAAAGCTAGATTGCACTTAAAACAGTTTTTTTCAGCTTATCTAAAAATTTTGCAAGAAAAATATTGTCAATGGGATAATGATAGATTTGTTCCTATTCGCAAGCTGCCTCGAATAGGATTTGTATTTCATCTGTTGAAAAGAGAACAATACTACAATGCAAAGTGTTGTTGCAATAATAATACTACTTTGAATCTGCAGTATATGAAGCTAATTGATCAGTATAACAAGTAAATCGAAATAATTAAAAACCTACGCAATTTGCATGGATGCGGCGGTGAAAGATTGGGTTTAGATAAATTCATTGTTGGGATAGATATGGCGAGCCTGGAAAACGCTGTGCCAACTTGGGCTTATGCAGAAATTTTTGAAAAGGCTCGTGATAGCTCATCAGAATTGCTCAAGAAAAAATCAGATAATTTTCAAAGCTTAAGATTTACAATTCATGCTGGTGAAGATTTTAGACATATTTTAACAGGAATTCGCCGCATATATGAGTCAATAATATATTTGAAATTCCATTCCGGTGACCGTATTGGCCATGGTATCGCGCTGGGTTTAGCTCCTAAAGATTGGTATTCAAATAATAAAGCAATAATTATTCCACGTGGAGAAGCACTGTATAATTATGTTTGGGCATATAAATTAATTGAGGAAGATATGGAAGAAAATGCTTTAATTAATATTGCTTATCTGGAAAAACAAATATTTAAGCTGTTTGGTGAAATATTTGGTGATAATGTCTTCGCAAATCTAAATACTATAATTGAGGCTTATCATCGTTTGCATACATCCAAAGAATTTCATTTGTCCAATTTAGAACAATGTTTAAAATGCGATCAAGTGAATTGTTACACCAATATTCAAAGCCACCATTGTAGTTTGATTTGTCAATTGTTAAAAGAAGCTCAGCAAAATCATATATTGAGTGTAGCAAATATTGTTCAAGCTAATCATTGTCAGCATTTTTTGCATAAAATTAATCAACCAATACATTTAAAAATAACAGAACAAGATATTATAATCGCCGAAGAAGTGCAAAAAACGACCCGTAAGTTGGTTAATGAGTACGGTATTATCATCGAGGTTAACCCATCATCTAATGTTATAATAGCTGATATTGATACAATCAAGCAGCATCAAATATATAATATCAATAATCATAATTATGATTTTGATAATGTGCTTGCCTGTATTAACTCCGATGATCCAGCAGTTTTTAATACCAATATTGCTAATGAGTTAGGTTATATTTATTTCGGCATGATTGAGCGAGGGGTTAGCCGCGAGGCTATTATTGCTTGGATTGAAAAATTAAGAAGAACAGGTATGATGGCAAGTTTTATAAAAGATGATGTCTCGGATGAAATTTTCCTTGAACAGGTTTCTAATATTTCAGACAATCTATAAGTTTACCATGGTAATACATTTATCATCAGTCAAGAATAATAACTTATTGGATAAGCTGGTACATTCAAGTTCCTGCAATTTAGAAAATAGATTCTTAGGAGGTCGCAATGTTTTATTGGAATCAAAATCAGGAGTGCACACTAAAACAACATTTATTAAATTGTGATAATGTAACAGAAGTTAATATAGCCAGTGCTTATTTTTCTTCTATCGGGGTACAAACTTTACAGGAAATAAAGGAACATTATCAGTTAACCAAAAAAAATATTAAACTCTATATATCAACGGAGTTTTCCTCGCAAGACTCCGCTACTATATTAAGAAAATTACAAGAAATATGTGAAGTAAGAATAGTTACAGGACG
>CAYJDN010000100.1:2099-6957 GCA_964368925.1 uncultured Desulfovibrionaceae bacterium
TCAGGAGGGTTAAGCTCAAATATTGAATTTAATACAATATTTGAACCTTCAGAAAATGAACAGGCTGATTTAATAAAGTTCTTTTCATATTGCAAGACTATTAGTACGCCTGTAACGGATGAGCTTATTAATTACTATATAAATAATGAAGATATTATTGCGAATTTACACCTAAGCAGTAATAAGTTGCGTTCTATTTTAAATGGTTTTGGCAAAAATACTGATCCTGATTTAAGTCTATTTGAAAACATAACTAACAGTTATTTTAATTTAGCTGATTATGAAACATTTTTTATCAGGAATCAAAAACTAACACATTCAGATATACGCACAAAGCGACAATTGGTACAAGCTAAAATGCTCAAAATACATGAGCAGGTTTATCCGTCAATTAAGCAATTAGGGATAGCCCATCATAAGAGAGAAGAAAATATTACATCATCCATATATCCATCAGATTTTAATAGAGGAAAAGTTGAATGGCTAGGTGTTCGTTATGGAAAAACACCGGAAGAGATTAAGTGCCTAGCCCCTGATAATTTTGGATTTCAGAAGCATGCCTGCTTACAGTTCAGTATCACTTCTGTAGGGTTTGAAATAAATCTGTTTTTTGCTGTTAGAAATAACGCTATTGACCGTGACTATGTGTACGGAAAGTTTGATACAATAATGCCTAATATTATCTGTGAATTAAAAAAACTCAAAGGGTATGGATTGAAATGGGTTATATGTGATGCAAATGATAATAATGTTATATTTGATCTTGATGTAGAAAATATAGACAATTTTAAGCACTATTTTTATCATCATGATTCTGAAGGTAAAGAATCTTATTTAATGTCCTACTATGAACCAGATGATATAAATATTAGTTGTTTAGATAATATAAAAAATGAAGTTATTGAAAGGATGCAGCTATTATTACCGCTTTATAATACTATGGCTTATAGGCCTAATGTTTAGTATATAATTAATATGCTTCCGGTGTTATTTTACATAAATCTTATCTTTACGCATATAATATACATTGATATATTAATATTCTCTACAATTTTCCGTTATGTGTAAGCTTTGTTTTATGCGATTTTTAATTACCCAAAAATATTCTTAATTCCTGAAGTGGTGCTTACGTATTTCCAGGCAATGATTAAATATCATTGTAGAAAGGGGTATTGCTATGGAACCATTAGTAATTGTATTTGTTTGGAATACGGCAGATGAATATAAAATGCAAAGATATGTTGACTATGTCACATCAAAATTAACTAGCGATGTAGAAAACCCTTTCTCAAGGTCACTGAACATACCTATTTATTATTTTTTCAATCAGAAAGAAGATACTACTCCTCCAGATTTTGATTTTAAAGCAGAACGTGTAATTGTATTTCCTTTTATTGGTGAAAACAGCGTAATCTTTGATAATTGGAAGTTATACTTAAATAATATGGCAAAGAATAATACTATCAAAGTTGTACCAATTGCGCTAGATGAAACTGCTTTCAATATTGGAGAACTTAGCAATAAAAATTTTATAAGGTTTTATGACTTTCATGATCTAAAGGACCAAAGGTTATTTTTGTCAATTGCACACGAAATATACAGAAGTGGTTTCAACTATACGGATAAAGATATGTCAGCTACAGATGCTGCATTGAAAATTTTTTTAAGTCATGCAAAAGATGCTTCAATAGGCGTTGACTTAGCGCTAGAGCTAAAGAAGCAAATTGAAGAATCTACAATGAAGTATTTTTTTGATACCACTGATATTGCACCAGGATACAATTTTTCCCAAGAAATAGCCTGTAATATAAAAAACTCTACTATGTTACTTATTAATTCGGACATTTATTCTTCTAGATATTGGTGCCAAAGGGAGGTACAGATGTCAAAAGAGTTTGAGTGCCCTATAATTGAAGTCGATTTAATAGTACAAGGATCCGATAGAAAATTTCCCTATGCTGGCAATGTCCCAGTTGTAAGAGTCGATATTGTAGGGAATAAGCCAGAAAAAGACGATGTGTTACGAGTGCTAGAATATGCATTAATTGAGACTATTCGTTTCTATTACTCAAAGAAAAAACTAGACATGTTTGATGATTCAGTAAAAAAAATGTATAGGCCACCTGAAATGATTGATTTGTCAAAAATTATCCAAAAGAATACAATAACTAATAATATAGAGTTGTTATATACAGAAATTGTTTACCCAGATCCTCCGCTACACTCAGAAGAGATAGATTTTTTCAACAATATTGGAATTCAAACATATACACCGGTATGTAATCTGCAAAATTCATTAATAAACAAAAAGATTGGGATTTCTATATCAAATCCCAGTATATTAGAATTAAATCAGTTAGGTATGAATAATAGCCATATTGAAAAACTATCAAAAATGATTGCGAAATATATTCTCGTTGGCGGTGGTAAGCTAATATATGGAGGCGACTTGCGGGAAAATAGCTTTACTAGGCTACTTGTGGACGAAGCTGCAATATTAATGGATAGATTTAAAACTTCAAAATTGTATTTAGAGAACTATGTCGCATTTCCAGCCTACAATGCTAACAAAGAGGAAATGAAAAGTTTTGAGGCAAAATATTGTCAATTCTTGAAATTAATAAAAGTTGATATTGCTGATTCTATAGAATTCACTGTACATGATAAAAATCTATTTTTCGCTCCAGATACACTGGCTGATAGAATTGTTTGGTCAAAATCCTTAACTAAAATGCGGGAAACTATGATTGCAAAATGCGATATAAGGATATGTGCCGGAGGTGCGAAAAGTGGCTATAAAGGTGCTATGCCTGGTATTCTTGAAGAAATTCTTATTGCGCAAAAGCACACACAACCGATTTATTTAGTCGGTGGTTTTGGTGGTATAACAAAAGATATATGCGAATTGATTCAAGGGCGAGCAAACCCAGTGGAACTGACTGTTGAATGGCAACTTAACAGCAATTTTGGTTATTCTGAGGTATTATCATATTATAGTCAAACAGGTGAAGATATTTGCTATAATGCGATAGCAGATAGTTTAAGAAATTTGGACTTGCATAATGGATTGTCGCACCAAGAAAACATAGTATTGTTTAATAGCAGTTATGTAGATGAAGTGATATCATTAATTATGAAGGGTATAAAAACCATTTCATAGTTAAAATATAACATAAAAGAAAGAAGGTAGTAAAAATGGTACACAAAGTATTTGTAAGCTATCATCATGCAAGCGATCAAAACAGAGCCTGTCATCTAAAGGAAAAATATGGAGATCATAATACTTTTATTGATCGCTCCCTACAAGATGCATATGAAAATGAAACGGATGATGAAATTTTGCAACTTATAAGAAAAAACCATTTGAAAAATTCAACTGTCACAATTGTCTTGGTAGGCGATGACACCAAAAACAGAAAATGGGTTGATTGGGAAATTTATTCATCATTACGTTCATATGGAGATATTGCGAAAAGTGGTCTATTAGCAATCTATTTGCCTAATAAAACGCAAGAAGATGCCCCAGCTCGATTGGTTGATAATATTCAATCGGGATATGCTGTTGAAATGAAATGGAGTGAAATTTCAACTAAGTTAGAGGCTAAAATTAATGAGGCTTATGCCAATCGTGAAAAAAGTAAACCGGATAATACCCGACCAAGAAGAAAGAACAATAGTTGATTTATCAATGCATTATCTGTGTATTATTCACATGGATAATGCATTTTATACAATGTGGTATTTGCGCTTTTGGTAAATTGAAGTTTTAAGGATCTCAGTTATGGATGGTAGTAATCTGCTTGTATTGCTTTTCCTAAAATGATGATAGTCTAATAGTCTAATACTTTGTTATCTATGTTAGATAGTATTAGTTGTGTTAATTTTATATCACCATATCCTTCCGCAACTTAGCCATCACCCGCGAAATCCAAGCCCCCACATGATTAGGCTCTACAGCAAACATATCCGCTATTTCTCGCCCTGTATAGCCCTGCATTTTTAGCTCTAAGGCCTCGATGCCACGCAAAGCTATACCGCTGTATTCCTGTTTTGCCGCTGCAATTAAGTCATTAGCCAACATTTGGTAAATAAGCTCGTCTATCTCGTCTTTAATTGCTGTTTTAGCAATACAATTGCGGCTGCCATTAATTAATGTGCCATCAATAAGCAAGCGCTGTTTATCCTGTTTTTTGCACATTGAGCGACAATAGGAATTTAAGCCGTTTTTGATAACGGTTGTGGCATATGGTGCAAACTGGCCTTTGTTCGCTTCATAAGTTATCGCTGCTTTACAAAGCAAAAGGCAACCTTCGCCATATAAATCATCATATTCAAAGCCAAATATGCTTTCATTGACCTTGATAAAATTATGTATTGTCCAATGGATAATATTTAGATGTTCCTTAATTAAATTTTGCTGATATTCCGTTAATTTTTCCTGATTATTTGTCATTTTCACTCACTACCCTTTCTGTTTAAGCTGAAATTTTCATATTTGTCAAGGCCTTTTCGACTTCCGCTATCACTTGCTCGCACATATAATCGGAAAACATGGCAATATGGGCATATTTATAGCGCAAGCTGAATTTAGCTTGCAACCATTGATAAGCTTGTCCTTTACGCATTTGACCGCTTTGCCATAAACGGTCAAATGCTTTGTGAGCCAGGATGCGTTTATGCCGCAACTGACCGTCTGCCAAAGTACCCATCGGCTGCAAATTATGTTTATGAGCAGCTACATAGGCATCGCAACGAGGGAAGTTTTGGCATACATATAGATAATCATTGGATTTGGCACGTTTTTGATATACTGCTGTTGATGGCTTTAAGTTGGCTTTTGCCCCACAATAGGGGCATT
>CAYJDN010000101.1:0-525 GCA_964368925.1 uncultured Desulfovibrionaceae bacterium
TATTAAAATGAGTACTCATGGCAGACATCTCAACAATAAAAGCATAGAAAAAATTGCTAAACTTGGCATAGATAAAGTTTGTGTAAGCCTAGATGAATTTCATGGAATTTCACATAATTTTGCTTCAAGCAAAAATTATCCAGCAAGCATACAAAATTTATTTATAATGAAAGAATATGACATAGATCCTGTGATGACAACCGTTGTTTCAAAGAAAAACTGTCGTGGAGAACATCTCATAAATTTATCAAAATTCGCCTCTGAAAACGATATTAGGCTTGATGTTTATTTAGCAAAACCCATTGGAAAATGGCAGAACCAATTTGATATAATGATTGATAGCAATGACTACGAATATTTAAAATCAGTGCATGAAAAATATCCTTCTATGTTTTTGGACACATTTCCTTCTTATGGAATAGAAAGAAAGTGTGGCACTATAAGAAGCACAATACACATAACCCCTTATGGCGATGTCTTTCCATGTGCCTTTACTCAAGTGTCTATTGGCAATGTTTTTGAAGA
>CAYJDN010000101.1:535-6890 GCA_964368925.1 uncultured Desulfovibrionaceae bacterium
TTGTCTTTCAGGAAGAAATAAAGCATTCATGCAAAAAATTTCAGTCAATGCAGCTGATGGCACTTTCCCGCCTACGTGGAAAGATGTTTTTATAAACGATTTTGTTGAATAGGAAATATCATGTCACACTTTAAAATTATTTCACAAAATAGACAAAACTTGCTTGAGCTTCTTCCTTTAAAAAAACCGCTTTCAATCTTTATTGAAACAACAAATATTTGTAATTTTCGTTGCAATGTTTGCATACAAGGGGCAGAAGAAACAAGAAAAGATTTAGCTCCATTTAAACATATGGATTTTGAAACTTTTAAAAAAATAATAGACGATATTAAGCGTTGGGACGGGCCAAAACTCAAACTTCTTCGTCTTGCCTTTCATGGCGAACCATTTATGCAAAAAGACTTTGCAAAATACGCAAAATATGCCGTAGACGCCGAAATTTCTGAGAAGGTTGATACTTTTTCAAATGCTTCACTTATGAATAAAGAACAAGCAGAAGCAATTTTGGATAGTGGCATTGATGCTATACGCTTTTCTATATATTCTGTCATCAATCAAAGACATAAAGAAGTGACACGAAAAGATGTGCCCGTAGAAACAATTAGAGATAATATACTCTACCTCAAACAAGAACGTGATAGACGAAAATTAGAAAAACCCTTTATTTTTGTAAAAGCCTTTGATAATTACAATGAAGAAAATGAAATATTTTTTTCTCTATATAAAGATATTGCCGATAAAATAGATTTAGAAAAAGTGCATAATGGCACTAAGTATAAGGGCTTAGATATTATGCATAAATACTATAATAACGAGTCTATAGAAAAAAGAAATCAAGATAATTTTTCCTCAAATTTACATAATTTCACGGCTTGCCCAAGGCCATTTATGAGTATGGTTATAAATGTTCATGGTAAGGCGCTTATGTGCACACTTGATGCCCCAAGTTATACAAAATTTGGCGACATTGCTGAAAACTCACTACAAGAAATATGGAAAAGTGAGCAGGCTTTAAATTTTAGAAAACTACAACTTGAAGGAAAGAAAGAAGAAAATCCGCTTTGCCGTGAATGTGATTGGTTTAAACTTTTTCCGCAAGAAGATTGCGTAGACGGCTTCCCTATTGACAGATTGAATGAATTTTAGAGCAATTTTAAATTAAGCTCTAGAATGTGTTTCTAAACAAACTAAATGAGAAAAATAACCACATGTCAAAATTAACCTATAGTCAGCTACGTGAGCAAAAAAGAGTTGATTTAGTCAAAGATAGCCCTTTGCCAATGCCGCTTTCTATGTATATAGATCCAAGTTCTTTATGCAACTTTTCTTGTATTTATTGCCCACAAAGCGATACCAATAGCAAGGACTTCAATTTTACAACTATGAAGCTTGACGATTTTAAGAAAATTGTTGCTGATATAAAATCTTTAGGGCGATTGAAAACGTGCAATCTTTTTTCCTTTGGTGAACCTCTGCTAAATCCGCTCACTCCTCAATTTCTGCAAATTGCAAAAGAGAATGACATTGCAGAAAAATATGTCATCACTTCAAATGTCAGCTTGCTTACAGAAGAAAAGGCAAGGCAATTAGTTGATAATGAACTTTCTTTCTTGCGTGTGTCCATCTATGGCGCTTACGATCATAGCTATCAAGAAAGAACAAATACAAAGATAAGACTCGAACATATCAAGAAAAACTTAGCCTACCTAAAAGCATATAGAGATAGCGTACAATCTTCTTTGTCTATAGCTGTAAAAATGCTTGATACAAATATTGAAGAAGAAAATCAATTTTTCCTTGAAACTTTTTCTGCATTAGGCGATGAATGTTTTATAGAACCACTACATAATTGGCACAATGAAGAGCAAAAATTTAATCAGCTCAAAGGAAATAAAGAAAAATCAAAATGCCCCTACCCTTTCTATACTCTCGTAGTACACGCAGATTTAGATGTAAGTGTGTGTTGCCCTGACTGGAATAAAAAACTTTGCATTGGTAATTTAAAAGAACAAAGTCTTGAAGAAATATGGAAAAGTGAACAACTTTTTTCTATACAATGTGCGCTACTTGCAAAAGAAATGACAAAAAATACAGTTTGTGAAACATGTTCATTCTATGAATTCAGTGCGGGCGATAATATTGATGCGCTTTCCTTAGAAGAATATAAAAAGCGACATAGGGCATGATAAATTTCGTAGATAGTGTCGTCAAATTATGACGATATTATCTAGAACGCCTTTCAATTCTTATTTTAATAATATAGTTCCCACAATTTTGCTTTGCTTGATTTATTGTCATTTTTTTATTACTATATACAAGTACATATAAAAACATTTGGGAGTTGATTGTGAAGAATGAATTTCTTGAAGCAGGATTTAAGTTTAAAAATAATGAACTCTATTTCTTTGATGCCAACTATTATCTTGCTGAAAATCCTGATGTAAAACAAGCGAAGATAGATCCTTTTACTCACTTTGCAAACTATGGCTGGAAAGAGCTACGCAATCCAAGTAAGCATTTTGACATTGCTTCATATCTTGAAAAACATCCAGAAATCCTTGAAATAAATCTAAATCCTTTAGCCCATTTGCGATTTATAGCAGCAAATGCAAAACATAGCACTTTCACTTTTCCCAAAGAATGTGAAAATATTTCGCACGAG
Source organism: uncultured Desulfovibrionaceae bacterium (assembly GCA_964368925.1). GTDB lineage: Bacteria > Desulfobacterota > Desulfovibrionia > Desulfovibrionales > Desulfovibrionaceae > CAYJAZ01. Next base: position 3,198 of record CAYJDN010000101.1, read on the forward strand.
TTTAAGAATATAGATAGCACTCTTATTTCTCATGGAAAAAAAGGGAAAATAGCTGTTTTTGCTTCCTTTATTTCTGACGGCATTATTCCTTTGCATGTTCTTATGTATTTAAAAGAATTAAAAAAGCACACTGACGCCATTATTATAATAGGTGATAATCCACTCTTAGCAAGTGAAATAAAAAAACTTTCCTATCTTGTGCATTACGCTTCTTTTGAAAGACATGAAGAATACGATTTTGGCTCATACAAACGTGGCATTGCCTATTTAAGAGAAAAATTAGGAGATGATTTTTCTCAAATCAATGAATTAATCCTCTGTAATGATTCAGCAATCGCCCCTATCATACCTTTCGACACTATGCTTGACACTATGTCAAAAAGACAAATCGACTTTTGGAGTATAACCATAAACCCTGAAATATTTATACATTTACAATCTTACTTTCTTGTTTTTAAAAACAAAGTGTTGTCAAGTCAAGCATTTATTGACTTTTTTAATAATGTAAAAAAAGAGAATACAAGATCAGAAGTTATTATAAAATATGAACTGCTTCTAACAAAAAGGCTACACGATGCGGGCTTTGGATTTAACAGCTATATTCCTTATCCAAAATGGGAAGAATATAGAGCACAAAATATAAAAAATCCAAATCTTACCATATCTCCTTGTTATCTTTTGCAAAAAAATGTTCCCGTTTTAAAGTTCTCTTCACTTTATGATAAAGAAGTAAATTGTCAAAGTATAGAAGAAACACAAAAACTTTTTGAAAGCATAAATCCACAATTATATCAAATTCTTTCACCTATATTCAAAAACAAAAAGAAGACAGAACCAGTTAGTCAAACTTTGTCAGATCTAGAAATTACTTATTTGCGTGCTTCGGAAGAATTGCTTTGGTATAATGATAATATTGCACCAAAACTTATGCTCAAATTTCAAGAATCTCAAACAGTTCATAAATTTTTAGATGGATTAAATGGTATAGAAATTGGAGCTTCAAGTAGTCATTTATTTGGTTTAGATAAAAAGAATGCTTATTGTAATGTTGAATACAGCACAAACCCAAGCAGTCGCTGGCAAAGGGCTTCTGCATTTACGCCTGCAAAGGTGGATATTGTGGCTCAAGGCTATGATTTACCCTTTGAAGATGAAAGCTTGGATTATGTCTTTTCTTCTAACGGCATTGGCTATTTTTTTGATCCAATAAAGACTATAAATGAATGGTTTAGAGTAATTAAAAAAAATGGTTACATTGCACTTATTGTTCCACATAGAGATAGAACTTCTGACAAATTACGCCCTTTAATTGGCAATGAGGAATGTGTATTTCGATATAATGGCGTATATACAGAAAAAAATTATATGTGTAAAAAAGAAAATACAAGTGAAGACGGGTGCTTAGACCATGACTATATGCGTGTTAGTTTAGATGGTAGTGTTTTTGACGGCTATGAATGCGCACAAAATCAAAATAAAACACCACATTATAATGTGTGGACTACTCAAAGCTTTATTGCTTTTTGCTTAAGCAGAGAATGGAAAATCATTAATTTTCTTGATGTAGATGATGCAATTGGGAATGGTTTTTTGATTATTTTGCAAAAATAAATGCCTTTTTCAACTGAGGGTGTGTTTCTACAATTTATTTTTTCCTTTCTCTCAATTCAGAGCAAAAAATTATATAATGGTATAATGTGCTTAATGGCACATTGACTATGCTTTCTCCTATGATAATATAGAGTAAATTATAATTTTTCTTATAGCATTTTGCATAAAGATTAGGTCAGTAAAAATTTCATATTTTTTCTTAGGCGAGGCGTCATATTTTTTGAAGATAGGAGTGTAGCAGCGCTACATGACTATTCTAAAAAAGTATGACAACATAGCATAGGGAAAAATAGGGGGTTTTTAGAGCTAAAGTTTTTGCAATATGCTATAAATAGAAATATTTTGAATTGTAATTTGCGTCAATCTATAACAATAAGGAGTTGAAATGAGATATATAAATAAAGTTTTACATTTTTCATTTTTTCCATTCCTCTTGCTCTCTATTTTCTTGGCCACCACACAGCCATCATTAGCTGAGGTTAGCCCTAGTTCTTCTGCTTATAGTACATATCAAAAAGCCCTTAAAGGCGATGCTCAAGCACAAGATGCGCTTGCTGATATGTATATGTCTGCGGAGGGGGTAAAAAGAGATTTTTCTAAAGCATTTGAATGGGCTCAAAAATCCGCAAGGCAAAAGAATGCGGACGCAGTCTTAAAACTAGGAATGCTTTATGAAATAGGCCTTGGCGTAGAACACAATAAAGTGCAGGCATACGCACATTATCAAGCTGCTCTTGATTTAGGCCATGAATATGGTGATGATGCAATGGAAACGCTCGGCATGAAAATGACAGATGCAGAAATTGCTCAAGCCAAAGCTTTAGCAAAAGTTTTAAAATTCTAAAATACAGCGTCAAATTCACATTTTAGATTAACTTATTTTTATCATCAAATTTCAAATGCCTTTTCGATTGTTTATGTTTTATGAATAAATTTCTTTAAAGCATTTGAAATCTGGCGCAGAGAGAGGCGAAAAGGCGATTTTGACGACACTATATAGAAACAAAGCCTAAAAATTATTTACTAATAAGGAGTATAATTATGAAAGACATGAAAGACGAGATGAAAGACAAGAAAGATGAGATGATGGGTAAACTTGCTAAGGTTGACAAGCAAGCACTTTTACAAAACAAAAAATTTGTTTATGGCGCTGTTGCTGTACTTGTGCTTTTAATTGCTTTCCTTTTCATGGGCGGAGATGACCCAGCTAAAGAAGCAGCTAAAATGGCACAAATAGCACAAGAAAATGCAGAAAAAGCTTCTGCTCAAGCTGAAGCCGAAGCAAAGAAAGCAGAAATGGAAGCTGAAAAAAAAGCTGAAATGGCGAAGAATGATGCTAAAAAAGAAAGTACTGCAAAAAAAGAAGCTCCTGCAAAGAAAGCTGCTCCAGCTAAAATTTCAGGCACAGTTGTTTTCAAAGGCGCAAATCAAAGCCCTGAAAATGTTGTAGCCGTATACCAAAGCAACAAATTCTATTCTGATCTTGAAAAAACAAAGCTATTAGTTGCACACCCTGGCAATGTTGTTAAGCAAACTCCTGAAACAGCTGATGAAGCTGCCGATCATCGTCTTATGGGCGGCAGAATTTATGACGGCTGGACTCTAGATAAAGGAAAATGTATTGCTACTATCGTAGAAACAAAAACACGCAAAGGCAATGTTGAAGAAGCTGTGATTTATGATGGCTATGCTATTGCTCGTGATTTTGTTAGAGTAACCCCTGAAAGCGGTGTAGAAGTTGTTGAAAGCTTCAACATTACTAAAGACGGACTCACTGAAACTAAAGATCCTGTTTATGTACTCTATAGAATTAAAGATAAGAAGATTTACAAAGGCGATTCAACCGATGACAAAGACTTAGTTCTTAGTTATACTGGCGATATTAACAGTTCACGTCTTCTTTATCTTGCAACAGAATTTGGTGCTAAATAGTTTAGCTCTCCTTATTTCATAAACTCTAATAATAGTATGATGCTATAGCCTATGCTCTTTTAGTGAGCTAAGCTGTAGCATCATTTTTTTATCTATAGAATTGATTTATTAGAATATGTTTTCTAAATTATAGCATATTGCAAAAACATT
>CAYJDN010000102.1:0-6822 GCA_964368925.1 uncultured Desulfovibrionaceae bacterium
GACCTTCTTAAATCTTATAAGTAATCATTATTGTTAAGAAGTCAAACATTTAAAACCTATTACTCGTATTCAAATCTAACATTTAAAATATATTACTCGTATTCAAATCAATTAAAAAGAAAAAAACCTGAAATAAATTTCAGGTTTTAGAATTTATAATTTTATTTATTCAACTATGCTAAAATCCATAACTTCTTGTAAAAAAGCATTAAGTTCTGGGCTTCGCATGGTGGCAGAAACATCACTCGACATATTTTTGTACATAGTGTTAACAAAGCTTCCTATAGAGCTTGTGCTTCCTATGCCAAATAAAACAACATTTGCTGCCTCAGCTAATCTTTTATTTATTAATTCTTTGTTTTCATCAGTGACGGGGTGCGTTTCGAGTAAAGTTTCTTTTATAGTAGCATATAAGCCTGCAAACAAAGGTTTGCTTTGTGCAAATTGAGCATTATTTCTAAGCTGATCAGTCATGGTTTGCAAGAGAGCTTTTTTGTCACCTTCCGACAATGTTCTGTAATTATTCATCATATCTTCAACTCTTTGTCCATTTACTTCGATTTTTGCTAAGTCTTGAAATGATGGTAATACAGGTGTTGCTATAGCTTTTGAAAAATTTCTGCAAGAAGTTTCAGTGGGTGAATTTTCACGCAAAAAAGACTGGGTAGATAAAGACATTTTTTCAAAGAAATCAGTAAGTGCTTGACGCATTCCCGTTGCTACACCTGTAATTCCGAATTCTTGTAAAATAGCTTCTTTTTTTGATGATGTACCATCAAGAATGCTTTGCAGATGTTCGGTGCGTGATTGCTGATTGGGCATAGGTCTAAGCGCCATAGCTCCTTCTTGCATCATGCTTTCTCCTTGGCTTACATGATGAGCAGTCACTTTGCTAACAATGCTATTAATTAATGGAAGAAAGCCATTATTTACTAAGCCTGATGCTGATGACATAGCAACTTGTTGCTGAATGTCTTGCAGAAGATTTTGTGCTTCAGAAAAATCAATTTTATCTATAGCTCCGCCTTTTACAAGATGCTCCATTATTTGGTTTGAAATATGTTCTACTTGATGTGGTGTGCAGTTGAGCAAGGTTTGAGTACTTTTGCCCTGAGCTTCAGTTCTAAATCCACTCACAATTGAGAGCAAAAGATTTTCAGTAGGGTTTGTAGCGCCAAATGTATTTCTAAAATCGTCGAAAGTATTTGTGATTCTGTTGCAAACGCTGCTTTCACTGCTTCCTAAAGCGAGGAAAAGAAGTCTACCTGATGCACCCGTTTCGCCAAAACGAGGCTGAGTTAAATTCTCAACTTGCTCTCTAAAGGCAGCGGGCATTTTGTCGGCTTGGCTAAGAGCCGTCGTGCCACCACCGTAAATCGCTTTTAAAACAGCTTGATTTTGTAAGCCAATTTGTGCTCGGCCAGATTCTGTAAATGATTTAAAGAAGTTACCAATTTTATCAAGTAAGCTTTGCTTTACAACCTTTCCGTCCACAGCTTTATATGAGGCGTTAAGGTCAAAATTGAAAGTTTGTGCAACAGCTTGGTTATTTTGGATAGTTGACATATAGGCTCCTTAGATTTTAATCCATGTGTTATTGTTAGATAGGGCTTCTTGTTTGCCCTCATTTTGAAATTCGCCTTGGTTGATTGCTTGTAAGTGCTCTTTCCATTTTGTGGCAGTTTCAATAAAGTTTTCTAAAAGAATAAGAAAAGTATTTAAGGTTAAAAATTCTAAAGGATACTGGAAAGAAAAGGAAATGATATTGCTTTCAACACCCAAAGTACCGCCCCTTGTGCCACGGTAAAGAGCATTTGCATACAGCAAAGAATCTTTTATATAGTTAAGATCTGTGTAATCTGTTAAATTTCCAATATTTGTGAAAAGTATTAATGTGCCAGATTGATTTACTACAGTAATGGGCATTTCTTCAGTGCCAAATGAGCACATATTATCGTTTGTTTTTTCTACTTTACCCATATTTGCTGTTGTTGCTAACTGTTGTAATAAGTCATCAAATTTTTGTGTTGAAGAGTGTGACATGAAAACTCCTTATATTAACTAAGAATGGCAAGTTATAATTCAAGAAAAAATAAAATCTAAAAATAATTTGCTGGTGGACATTCTAACAATTAAAAATCTATTAGTCAAATTTGACAAGTTGAACATTTTTTTGCTGTCAATATTATTGAATATCTTTCAAAAGATTGACTTTATTGCTAATGTTATATAGAATATTCATAACTATATATTAGGGTATGATTCCAAATTAATACTTTTGCGGTTTTTCTGCCGAAATGGCGAGTTCTTGTTTCAATCATGTATGTTTTTAATACATTTATTCAGCAAAAATCTCTTTCGTTGAAAATTCCACAAAATCTCTTAATGTAGAAACACACCCTAGTAAAAATTATTGGAGGCCTTAATAATGAGTAAAAAAATTCTAATGTTAGTTGGCGATTATACTGAAGATTATGAAACAATGGTGCCTTTCCAAGCTCTTGAAATGCTTGGATATAAAGTTGATGCTGTTTGCCCTGATAAAAAAATGGGTGATACTGTAAAAACTGCAATACACGATTTCTTAGGCGCTCAAACCTATGCAGAAAAAGAAGGGCATAATTTCGCTCTAACAGCTACTTTTGACAATGTAAAAGTTGAAGAATATGCTGGTTTGTTTATTACTGGCGGCCGTTCACCTGAATATTTACGTTTGAATTCTAAAGTTATTGAATTTACACAATATTTCTTTGACAAAAATCTTCCTATTGCGGCAATATGCCATGGTCCACAAATTTTATCTGTTACAGGTAAATTAAAGGGTAGAAAATTGACTGCTTATCCTGCCGTTGGCCCAGAAGTAACTTTAGCTGGCGCTGAATATGTTGAAGTTGGCGTTGATCAAGCTGTTGTTGATGGAAATTTAGTAACAAGCCCTGCATGGCCTGGAAATACAGCTATTTGCCGTGAATTTGCTAAATTGCTTGGCGCAAAAATCGAAATCTAATTTTCTGAAAATACATTTCAAATTTAAAGCCCCGTCCTAAACAGGAATGGGGCTTTTTTTAGAGCTGAACTCAAGTTCTTCGTGTAAAATGCTATAAGAAGCTTACTGCATATAAAAGAGGGGAGTGTTAATAATTGAATAATGTATTGAGATATTTTTTATTATTTTAAACTATCTGCATAAATTTCAATAACATGTTTTACTTTTACATTATCATTGTTTTGTGAAAGCACGTCTTCTAATTGCAACATACAAGCAGGGCATGCAGTTGTGACAATTTCTGCGCCAGTAGAAAGGATATTTTCTCTTTTTCTTAGACCGATTTTGTAGGATAAATCATAGTGGAAGAGCGTAAAAGAGCCACCACAGCCACAACAACGATCGGCTTCTTTCATTTCTTTTAATTCATATTGGTTATTTAATTGTAGAAGAGAGCGTGGTTGAGTGTGCACATTTAAAGATTTTTTTAAATGGCAAGAATCATGGTAGGTTATTTTCTTTTTATTTTCATTTAAACTATTTTGCGCCACATCATCTACTTTTAAAATATCTATAAGAAATTCATTGATATCTAAAGTTTTGGCAGCAATATTTTTAATAATACCTTGTTCTTCAGCACTAAATCTAGGAGAATAATGTGGCCACAATTCTTTGATAGTTGAGGTGCAAGAACCACAAGCGGTGATAAGATAATCGAAATTGCCATTTTTTAGAATATGTAAATTGATCTTTGTTTGGGCAATCATACCATCAATATCACCAGAAGAAATAGCAGGAATACCGCAACAGGCAAGCCCATTTGGCATGTAAATTCCTACATCATGGTGTTTTAGCACGTCGATGGCGGCTTTTGAAACATTGGTATAAAATTTATCGCCTAAACAGCCTGCAAAAAAAGCAACTTTTGGTTTATTTGAGCGTGAATTTGTATTTAATTCACCAACTTCCTGATAGAGTGAAGTTTTTGGAAGTTCTCGAAAATGCCTTGCCCCTATGATTTTTTTAAATAATGGCGCAGAAGAAGTTTCTTGTAGGTTATTATTTTTTTTGAATACCAAGAATTGAAACTTAGTACCCAAAGAAGCGAGTGAGCTAAAAAGTGCAGGTTTTGCTAAAAGCCCTCTAAATACAAGCTTTTTTATAGGATTTAACCCAAGATAGGCAGTGACTATTTCACGAGATTCAAGGAATATTTCAGTAATTGGTACGCCTGAGGGGCAATTTGCTTGACATGAACCACAAAGAAGACAGCGTCCTAATTTATCCATTACGGCATCAGCATCTTTGATTATTTTGTTAGAAAGATTGTCTACAAGCGCTAATTTCCCACGTGCTACATCTGCTTCCATAAGGCTTGCCCCAAATACAGGACAAACACTTTGACACATGCCGCATTTCATGCAAGTGACAAGACGATCTTCAAGGTTCTCTAATTGTTGAACTAATTGATTTAAATTTTTCATAACTTAGCCTTTTATGCTTACAATTTTACGAGCGTTTAAAAGTGCCTTAGGGTCAAGCGCATGCCTTAATCGGCGTGAAAAAGCCAGAGTGGCGGCATTTGTTTCTTTTTCAAGCCATTTTGATTTAGCTGTGCCTATACCATGTTCACCCGATAATGTTCCGCCAAGCCCTATGGCTACGTCAAAGATTTCATCAATCGCATCTTCAACTCGCTTGAATTCTTCATGGTTTCTTTTGTCGCATAAAATTGTTGGGTGTAAATTGCCATCTCCTGCATGTCCAAAAGTACCTATATCAAGATTGTATTTTTTTTGAATTTTTTCAAGAGCTTGCATCATTGCAGGTATTTTTGAACGTGGGACAGTGGCGTCTTCAAGAACAGTTGTTGGTCTTGCACGAGCAAGCACTGGTAAGGCCATGCGTCTAGCTTCCCAAAGTTTGAATTTTTCTGCTTCGTCCTTGGCTATATGCGTTTGTGTGGCATTACATTCTTTGAGAACTTTTAATATAGTATTTGCTTCGTCTTCCACTTGCCCAGGGTGTCCATCAACTTCTATGAGTAAAATAGCGCCTGCATCTCTTGGGAGACCAGCTTTCGTGTAGTCATCAACTCGAACAATAGTATTGTTGTCTAAAAATTCTAAAGTACAAGGCACAATATGTGAGGCGATTATTCCAGCTACGGCTTGAGCGGCTTCTTGCATTGTTGCAAAAACAGCCATAAGGGCCTTACTGGCCTTTGGAGGTGGAAGTAATTTTAAAATAGCTTTGGAAATTATGCCCAATGTTCCTTCTGATTGTACCATAAGACCTGAAAGATTATAGCCAGTTACGCATTTTACTGTGCGTGCGCCTGATTTTATCAATTCACCTTGCGAATCGAAAAATTCTAGCCCCATAAGATAATCTTTAGTAACGCCGTATTTTAATCCACGTAAACCACCTGCATTTTCTGCTATGTTCCCACCCATTGTTGAAACAGCTTGTGAACCTGGATCAGGTGGATAAAATAATTTGTGTTTAGCAACTTCTTCAGCAAATAAAGCCGTGACAACACCAGGCTCGACAACTGCATAGAGATCTTCTGAATTTATTTCTAAAATTTTTGTAAGCGCATTCGTAAGTATTATAGCGCTTTTTTCGCTATCAGGAATTGTGCCGCCTGAAAGATTCGTTCCTGCGCCACGTACTGTCATAGGAATGTCATTTTCGTAAAGTTTGTGGATACATAGTCCGAGTAATTCAGTATTGGTAGGACGCAGAACTATTGATGGTATTACATGCTGTAAGACAGCCCCATCGTAAGAATAACTTTGTCTATCCGCTTCGCTTGAAAAAACATTTTCCTTGCCAAGAAGCTTTTCAAATTCTTTTACTAAAGATTTACTTATCATATTGTTATCCTTATTTTTAAAAATATAGATTGAGCGCACAAACAGTAAACGTAAAATAAGTATACATGATATGAGAAAAATGACAAGTACGAAATTGTGAAAAAAAGAATTTATTTTTCTTGGATTTGGTCGATAGTCGACAAACATAAAACGTTATAATTATAAGAATTCTTTAATAGCTTGCTTTTATTTTAACTTTATAGTAAAATTCCCATGATTTAAATAAAGGAATGGATATACGGTTTATTATGATAGAAATGCTCCCTTATATTTCTTTTGCTGTTTTGTTTGTTTACTGGTTTGCACTCTTGCGTTTAGTAGACATTATTATGCCAAAAGCTGTAATAAGAAAATTTGCTCGTTTGCCGATTGCTTTATTAGCGAGCGCAAGTTTCTATTATATATTATTTAATTCTAATCTGCATTTCTTTCAAGAATATTTAGCGATTTATTTACTTTACAATCTTGTTTTTATTCTTGTTTATCAAAATTCCCCCATACTTCTTTTCTTATGCTCTAGCGCTTGTGTAATGTTTTTTGTAGCATTTAATGGAATTTTTACAGCTATTTATTCAATGTCTATGGATGGTGGCATTATCGTTGAAGATCTTGCTTTGACAGGGCAACAAATTATTTTTTGTTCAGCCCTAACATCAATCACGCTTGTTTGCATAATCTTAGTCGATCTTGTGCCTCGCCGATTTATGAATATTAGTATGCTTACCAAGAAACAAGATTTTATTCTTGGTTTTTTAGCTGCTTGTTTTGTTGCATTTTTAGTTTATAATCTTTATGTTTTTGTCTTTTTATTGCCTATAAGCAATATTTATATCAGTCTTACTGAAATAATCACTCCTCTTGTTATTCTTTCAATCTACATGCTTGTTTTAATAAGCAATATTTTAGCCGCAAGCAAAAGTCAGTATGAAGAAATTATTGATAATCTTTCTACGCAAG